>NZ_RAWN01000134.1:0-28153 GCF_003668895.1 Corallococcus sp. AB045 | reverse complement strand
CCCCAGCCAGGAACTTCTCCCGCCACTCACTCAGCACGGCCGCCGTGACGCCCAGCTCCCGCGACAGGGCGTCGAGTTCCTCGCCCTTGAGCAACCGGAGCACCGCCTCCTTCTTGCGCTTCGCCGAAAACCGACCGCGCTCCGACGTCCTGTCCTGCTTCTGCTGCTTCTTCACATCCACCTCACACGGGGGAGGTTATTCCCCCAGAGAGGTGTCTCAAAAAATCCTGGGGCGGAGGAAACGCGCCTTGGCACCGCGGACGGCCGGTGGACTGGGCTTTGGGGCGCTACCCACACCTGACGCTGTACCGGCTGCCTCCCTACAGTCCGCAATTGCAGCCCATCAAGCGGTTGTGGCGTCCTCTGCGCCAGCGCGCCACGCACAACCTCCTCTTCGACGAGCTGACCGAGCTGCAGTACGCATTGCGCTCGGGGCTCGGCTACTACCGCGCCCGGCCCCAGGCGGTGCTCAATCTTCTTCGTCTGGCTCCCGACCCAATCAGCCGAGGCGTGAATCAGGCCCAGAGTCCTCCGCCGAGTTCCACGGCTCTGCAACGGGCCTCGCCGAGGTCACTCGGACCCGGCTGAGTCATCGAAATCAAGCAATACACGAACTGTGAAACAGCATGGCCAGCTGTGAAACATCGGTGGGACGTCTCAGACCCGGGTCTTAGAACTGGGGGGCTTCGGATTTGTCGGGGGGATGGGGTAGGCTTCTTTGCGACACGGCGGAATGGGACCGCCGGGCTGGGCCGGGGTGTTTCGTGGAAGAAGAGATCGTCTATCGCCACACGGTGGAGGGGGTATTTCGCTCCATCGGTGACCGGCTCACTCTGGAGCTCCGGACGAAGCTGAAGGACGTGGGCCTGGACCTGGACGCTCAGTCTCCGCACCACACCCCTCGGAAGACCTTCGCTGAGGCCCTTCGCGTCACCGTCGAGCACCTGTACCCGCAGCTCGATGTGGGTGAGGGCTTCCGGCGCCTGGGCATCGGCATCATCCAGGGGATGGAGCAGACCGTGCTCGGCAAGTCGCTCGTGTCCATGTGGCCCATCTTCGGGCCGGAGCGCGTCGTGGTGCGCATCCAGGAGAGCTTCTCCACCGTCAACAACTACATGCGGTCGGAGCTGCTCACCCAGGGCCCCGGGCACCACATCATCCGCGTCAACGAGTGCAACGGGAACCCGGGCTACCTGCGCGGTCTCATCGAAGCGGGGTTGGCCAAGGCCGGCGCGAAGAACCTTCGCGTGGAGCCCTTCGACTTCGACGGCCACGCCTGCTCCTACCGCATCCGGTGGGGCGGCTGAGGCTTGAACCCAGGGAGTTCCCTGGAACCGACTTTCGGACGGATTCCTGGCCGAGCAGGTTGTCTGTCGTCACGCGATTGAGGGGCATCCCTCCCGTTCCCAACACCCCTTCGTTCACCCCGTAGAAACGACAAGGCCCCCGGATCCACTCAGGGATCCGGGGGCGTTCTTCGTAGCCGGCGCATCAGGCCAGGTCGAACAGCAGGGCCTCCAGCGGCTCGGAGGCAGTGAGCACGAGGCTCGACTCGTCGGACACGGCGACTCCGTCACCGGCCTTCAGGGCCACTCCGTTGAGCGTGCCGCTGCCGCGTGCAATCTGCACCCAGGCGTGACGCCCCTTGGGCAGCGTGTACTCCGCCTTCTCTCCCGGGCTCATCAGCGTGCTGTTGAGCACCACGTCCTGGTGCACCGTGAGGCTGCCGTCTCGGGCGTCCGGGCTGGCCACCACGCGCCAGCGTCCCTGCCGGTCCTTCTCCGGGAAGAACTTCTGCTCATACTCCGGCTTCAGGCCCTTCTTCTCCGGGATGATCCAGATCTGCAGGAAGTGGACGTCCTCGTTGGAGCCGTTCATCTCGCTGTGCATCACGCCCGTGCCGGCCGTCATGCGTTGCACCTCTCCGGCTCGCAGGAGCCCCTGGCCTCCCGTGCTGTCACGGTGCGCGATGGCGCCGCTCAGCGGGTAGGTGATGATCTCCATGTCCCGGTGCGGGTGCGTGTCGAAGCCCTCGCCGGCCTGCACGCGGTCCTCGTTGATGACGCGCAGGGAACGGAAGCCCATGTTCTCGGGGTCGAAGTAGCTCGCGAACGAGAAGGTGTGATGCGAATCCAGCCAGCCGTGGTTGGCGTGACCGCGTGCTTCGGAAGGGCGAACGTTCATCATGGTGTGTGCTTCCTTTCGAGACACAACATGCGCTCCGGAACGCCACCTGGCCAGACGTGAACCTCGGGACACATCGTTCCATCCACGGAACGAAACGCCCGCACTGTCTCAGCGCTTCGCCCGCTTGCTCGTTCCCACATTCGCGGGCCAGTGCTCGCGCAGGAAGTCCACGAAGGCCATCACCTTGGGCACGTGGTGGCGCGTGGGCGGGTAGACGGCGTGCACCGGCGCTCCCGTGGAGCTCCAATCCGGCAGCACGCGCTGGAGCCGGCCCGTGCCCAGGTCCTCCATGCAATTCAATCCGGGCAGCAGCGCGATGCCGGAGCCCGACAGCGCCACCGCGTGCAGCATGTCCGGCTCGTTCACCGCCAGCCGCCCGGCGACCTTGACCTCGACCGCACGCCCGGGCGCGTGCAGCGTCCAGACGTTGCCTTCCAGCGCCTTGCCGAAGAAGAGGCAGTCGTGCTTCGCCAGGTCCGCGGGCACTCGCGGCGCGCCCCGCGCCTCCAGGTACTCGGGCGAGGCCACCACCACGCGCTCGATGTCCCCCAGCCTTCGCGCCATCAGCGATGAGTCCGGCAGCTTTCCGGCCCGCACCGCCAGGTCGAAGCCTTCCTCCATCAGGTCCACCGCGCGATCCGTGCAGAGCAACTCCAGCTGCACCTCCGGGTACTGCTCCATGAAGCGCGCCACCAGCGGCGCCAGGAAGTTGACCGACAGGGGCGTCGTCACGCGCAGCAGGCCGTGCGGCCCCGCCTGCAGGCGCGTCACCGCCAGCTCCGCGGCCTCCGCTTCCGCGACGATGCGCTCGCAGTGCGCGTAGTACGCGCGGCCCACCTCCGTCAGGTGCAGCGTGCGCGTGGTGCGCTGGAGCAGCTGCGCTCCCACTCGCTCCTCCAGCTCGGACACCTTGCGGCTCACGGTGGACTTGGGCATGCGCAGCGCCTTCGCCGCAGCCGTGAAGCTGCCCGCCTGGACCACCCGGGCGAAGACGAGGAGTTCGTTGAGGTCCATGGCCCTTCCCTCGTGCAGGCGCAGGACTGTTCCAGTGGTGGAACAGTGCATCCTGTTCGTCCCGTCTAATCCGGAACGTGGGGGGCCGCTACCTTACGCCTCGTTGAAACACACCGCCGCTGCCGCGGCGCTCACGACAAGGAAGACGACCATGGCCACCACCACCTGGAACATCGACACCACGCACACGGGCATCCACTTCAGCGTCCGCCACATGGTCGTCGCGAAGGTGCGCGGCAGCTTCACGAAGTTCGGCGGCACCATCACCCTGGATGACGCGAGCCCCACGGCGTCTGCCGTCACCGTCTCCATCGAGTCGGCGAGCATCAGCACCGGCGTGGACCAGCGCGACAATCACCTGCGCTCGCCGGACTTCTTCGACGTGGAGAAGTTCCCGGCCATCACCTTCCAGAGCACGAAGGTGGAGCCCTCCGGCAAGCACCTGAAGGTGACGGGGCAGCTGTCCATCCGCGGCATCAGCCGCGAGGTCGTCCTGGAGGCCGAGCAGCTGGGCATCGCCAAGGACCCTTGGGGCAACACCAAGGCCGCGTTCGAGGCCAAGACGACCATCAACCGCAGCGACTTCGGCCTGACGTGGAACCAGGCCCTGGAGGCGGGCGGCGTGCTGGTGGGCGAGAAGATCGAAATCGCCCTCGAGGTCCAGGCCGCCCAGGCGCAGTCGGGCGAGAAGGCGGCCTGAACCCCGGAGTGCTACTCGACGACGTCGAAGGACGTCAGGACGAAGTCCACGTTGGACTCCGCGCCTGAGCCGACCGTGGCGGTCGCCGGGCGCGTGATGTCCGTGCTGAAGGTCACGCCCTCCGGGCCCACCAGGTCCACCTGGTAGGTGCCGGGCAGCAGGTACTTGAAGTCCGCCACGTAGCGGGTGGCCGTGCTGGCGCTGAAGGACAGCGTCTCGCGGCTGCCGTCGGCGTTGATCAGCACCGCGGAGAAGCTGGCCAGCTGCGCGGAGCCCAGGGGCAGGGACACATTGCCCGCCTCCAGCGACACCTCCACGTTGCCGGAGAACTCCAGGTCCGCGCCCTTGATGATGGGCCGCATGACCCACTTGCCAGAGTTGCCGGCCTCCTTGCCGAAGCTCTGCGCCACGTCGAAGTCCACCAGGATGACCTTCTGGTCGTCATCGCTGGTGATGGTGACGTCCGTGTCCTTGTCGAACTTCACCTTGAGGCCGGAGCTGCTGGCGCTCGGCATGTGCAGGTCGCCGTCCACCTGGGCCCCCTCGGGCAGGCCCTCGTAGTTGGCGGAGGTGGCGAAGATGCGGCTGGTGCCGTCCTGCTTCACCTGGATGTAGCCGCCGGTGATGACGAAGCGCAGCTCCTTGTAGGTACCGGCCGGCACCTCCGCGTCCTTCACCAGGTCCGCGGTGTCGTTGGCCAGCGTGAGCAGGTCGGTGGTGACGGGCTCGCTCAGGAGCACCACGTCGCCCTTGCCGTCCTTGTCTCCGTCCACGCTGCCCTTCAGGTAGACCTTCGAGATGGTCACGACGGCCTTCTCGATGCCGTCGCCGGGGGCGTCCGTCAGCTTCAGGGTGACGCGGGCGTTGCTGTCGCCGCAGGCCGCGAGGAACAGGAGTCCCGTGGCCAGGAGCAGGTTTGAAGTCAGGTGTCGCAGGGTCTTCATGGGGCAGCCTTTGTTGGATTCAGGGAAGAACGCGGGAGGAGACCCTCCCGCGTCCGGACCGGCCACGACGTTGGTTCAGCCGATGGCAGGCCAGCAGCGGCCTTCCTGGCAGGACAGCGAATCGCAGCAGGCGTCATCACCCTCGACGGAGCACTCGTTGCCTTCGGGGATGCACTGGGGACCGGCGTCGATGCCGCCGCCCGAGCCGCCGTCCGTCGTGCCCGCGTCGGGCTCGCTGGTGCCACCATCCGTGGGCGTTTCGCCTTCGTCGTCGCACGGGCCCAGCGTGTCGCCGTGGCGCAGGTGCGCGGCGACCGCGGGCAGGCCCACCGTGATGGAGTGCGCGTTGGCGGGATTGCCGGGCGGAATGTGGCAGAGCGTGACGCGGCCAGGGCCACCGGGCGCGGTGCCACCATCCGCGGCGGGCGCTTCTCCGGCGGCGCCGCCCAGGTTGTCATCACCCGTGGCGAGCGACGGATCCTCCGAGTCCGTGGGGCCTCCGCAGCCCAGGGACAGCATCGTCGCGCACAACACCATCCATGCCGCGGAAGAGCGAGCGGTCGTGATACGCATGGTCATCCTCCTGTGAAACGAGGCGGTGGGGGGCCGCTTGGGGAGCGGAGTGCCTCGTTGTCAGAAAGACCCGGGTGCTCGCGAGGTGGCCACAACTCCAGACGGGCCGCGAAGTGTGAGGCGACGGACGGTTTGGATATGTGTGGCTTTGCGGAAAGCTCTCTTCGCAGCGGAAGCCGTCGCGAACCGGCAACGAATTTCAGTGGCTGTCTTCAGGGCTTTTCACGCCGCGGCCATCCATCGCGGAACGGCCGTCACCGCCACAGCCCGCCAACGCGCAGCGCTCCTCGGCGGAGGAGCCGTCGGGGACGAGCTCCACGTTCAGCACCGTCTGCTTGCCCGCGTCCACGCAGTCCTGCACGGATGCGGAGATGAAGCCGCGTGCGGAGACGCTGAGGCCGTAACAGCCTTCCGGCAGCGGCCCCAGGTGCCGGGGCACATCGTCATCGAGCCCCGACGCCTCGATGGGGGTGCCGTCCACGGTGACGGTCGCCTCCGCCACCTTCCGGTTGCCCCGGGTGTGGAGCTTCACGAAGAAGGTGCCGCCAGCGCGCGGCGAGACGTCCGCGACGTCCACGGACTGGCCGCCCTGCACGGTGAGCGGCACGCGTGCGGCCTTGTTCGCGGTGGCCAGGACGAAGAGCTCCGCCGGGCCCGCGGGCACGTCCTCCAGCGTGAAGCGGCCCTGCGCGTCCACGCCGCTGCGCACGCCGGGCGCGCCCAGCACGGTCACCACCGCGACGGCGGGGTCGAACTCCGTGAGCCGGCCGCGCACGGTGCCCGCGCGGAAGGGCTCGTTGTCCAGGCTTCCGCACGCGCCCAGGCCCAGGCCGAGCGACGACAGCGTCAGGATCAGGCATTGGCGGCGCATCAGAAGCGGTACCCCACGCCGGCGTTTCCGCCGATGAAGCCCACGGCCTGTCCCTGCCCGTCCACCACCACGTACGTCAGCATCCCGTGGCCCTGGGCGGTGAGCTCCAACCGCTCCCCCAGGCGCCATGCCAGTCCGCCCACCACACCGGGGCTGACGGTGAAGTAGCGCTGGCCTCCCGAATAGGCCTCCACGTCGAAAGACCTGCCCAGGTACAGCGCGGCCACACGCGGGCCCGCGAACAGCGTCAGCCGCTCCCAGCGCCACAGGTACGGCACCGCCGCGCCCAGCGTGAACGTGGTGTAGCCGAAGGGCACCTCGCTGCCGGGCGCCACCTGGAGCTTCTGGCGTCCACGTCCCAGCCCCATGTCCAGCATCAGGCCCAGGTCCTGGAGCGGCAGGTCCTCCAGCCGCAGCACCACGCCCACCTGGGGAGAGGCGGGCAACAGCTCGCGCTGGCTCCTGCCGTCCGCGAAGGACATCATCCCGCCCACGAGCGACAACGCGCGGCGCGGGATGGCGTCCGACAGCAGGCGCTCCAGCGGCAGGCGCTCGCCCCGGGCCACGTCCACTTCGCGCCGCACGAGCACGGCGTCGCCCTTGGTGAGCTCCACCGTGCGCCGGCCCGGGCCCACCGCGGCGCCTCCCGGCAGCTCCAGGCGCGGCTCGCCGTCCACCTTGAGCAGGAAGCCGTCCAGGCGCGGGTTGTAGGAGAAGAGCTCCGGTTGGCCCGTGCGGTCGATGCGGCCGGCGAGGATGACCGGATCCGCGCCCACCTCCATGATTTCGGCGGACGGCCGCTGGCGTCCTTCCGTGAAGGTGAAGGTGCGGCGGCGCGAATAGTCGTGCGCCTCCGTGGCGGTGACGGCGCCGTCCGCGTTGCGGTCCGCCGCGCCGCCCAGGCCCTCGATGAGGAAGTACGTGTAGATGTCGTTGCGCAGGCCCTCGTCCTCGCGCGCCGTCTCGCCCCAGTCGCTGGCGGCGAACACCATGGACGCCCGGGACGACTCCTCCAGGGGGCGCGCGTAGAAGCCGGACTTGATGCCCGCGAGCTCCACCTCCAGCTCGTGGGGCAGCAGCGACTTGCCGCTGCCGCTGTGGCAGGTGGCCAGCACCAGCAGCCGCCGCCGGCTGGGCAGCTGTTCGAACTCCGCCTTCAGCGCGTCCATGGAGAGCGCCGTCTGCGGGATGGCGCGGTAGGACGCGTCTCGCGTGACGAGGTAGCGCGTGAGCTCCCCGCGGCCGTCGCGCGCGAGCGTGCCGTGCGCGGACAGGTACACCATCACCACGTCGTCGGGCCGGGTGGCTTCACGCCGCAGCTGGCGCAGCGCCGCGAGGATGGCATCGCGGGTCGTCTCCTCCGGGCGCGTGAGGACACGCACCTGGTCGAAGTGGCCTCGCGCGGGGTCCTTCAGCGCCGCGGCCAGGTCGCTGGCGTCCTTGGAAGAGAAGCGCAGGGCGCGCCACTGCGGATCATCGAAGACCGACACGCCCACGAGCAGCGCGAGCCGCCGGGGCGTGTACGCGCGCGACAGGTCCGCGGCGTCTAGCCGCAGCGGCACGAGCCCGCCCTTGTCTCCGGCCGTGGCGGACGGGCCCGCGCAGGCGCAGAGGAGGACGAGCAGCAGGGGAAGGAGGCGCCTCACGGGGCCAGAGTCTGACTGGATTGGACCCGCACGTCGAACCTCACCACGGTCCCCGGGCGTGCATCCGGGCTACCATCCGCGGCGAGCGCGGCGAGTGCGTCCTGCTCCGATGTGGGCTCACCGGGAGCGAAGGCCACCAGCGCCAGCGACAGCCGGCCCTCGTCCGACTCCATGCTCACGCCCGCGAGGCCGTCAGGCCCCTCCAGGTCGTGGGTTCCCGCTGCCAGGGGGAAGCGGCCAAGCAGCTCCGGGGCATCCTGCTCCCGCTGCTGGTAGAGCAGCGCGGTGCCGGACTCCGTGGCGTGGTAGCGCAGGAGCAGCACCTCGTCGCTGGTGACGTCCGCCCCGGCGTCCAGCCGGCGCAGGACCCCGTCGGTGCTCCGCGCGACCACGGCCAACTCCAGGGAGATGCGGCCCCCCGGGCCCTTCTCACCGGTCCACTCGGTGGCACCTCGCGTGGGCCCCTTCACCAGCGGCACCAGCACCACCATCAGCACGGAGGCCGCGATCGCGCCGGCCATCCATCCCAGGTACCGGCCTGGCGGCGGGGCGAAGCGGCGGGCGCGGGGCGGGGCGCGCAGCGGGATGACCTCCGCTTCGGGCTTCCTCGCGGGCGCCAGCGCCAGGAGCAGCGCGTCCGCCTGTCCGTCGAGCGGATCCGCGTGTGTGGCGAGGAACGTCTCACAGACCTCGCAGGGCGAGGCCAGGTGGTCGCGGAACCAGGCGACGGCGGCGGGGTCGCGCCCGGCGAGCTCGGCCATCGCGGTGGCATCCAGGTGTCTCATGGCTTCAATCCCACCGTCCGGCGAGCACCCGCAAGAGGAGCTCGCGCTTGATGCGCCCGCGAAATCGCTCCAGCCGCATGGTGACCGTGCTCTTTCCCACGCCGAGCTGCTCGGCGATCTCCCGCGCGGAGAGCTGACCCTCGATGTAGAAGAGCTGCACGGTCTTCTTCTCCTCGCCTTCGGGCAGCTCCGCGATGAGCTGCCGCACCACCTGGATGTCCCGCTCCACCTGGAGCGTGGGTGGCAGGGCAGGCACCGTCTCCGGCGTCGGGTCCGTCAGTTCCTCCTCCATCCGCTGGAGCAGGCTGCGGCGCTCCAGCCGCGTGCGCGCCCGGTTGCGCGCGATGGTCAACAACCAGGGGGTGAAGGCCCCCGCCGACTTCAGCTGGGGCAGCCCCCGGAACGCCCTCACGTAGGACTCCTGTAGGACGTCCTCCGCCTCGTCGGGATCCAATGTGCCGAAACCCGCGACCAGCCGGGCCACCAAGGGGCGGGTGCGACGGTATAGCTCGCTGAAGGCGGACGACTCCCCCCTCGTCGCGCGCCGAACCGCGTCCGTGACATCGTCCGTCTCACCCACCTGCGCAGAAGACCTCCTGGTGGGCGAATCGGCCACGGGCCCTGATTCTTCCACGGCTTTCGCGGCTAGAGTGAAGCCTTCACCGTCCAGCGGAAGGGGTGGCGCATGCGGCGGAAATGGATGATGGCGCTGGCCGCGGTGGGAGGGCTCCTGGCGGCCTGTGGCCCCGCGGACGCTCCCCCGGTGGATGGCCCGCCCGGGGAAGGCCTTCCGGGGGACGCGCTCGACCCGTCCGCGGAGGAGCCCGGCACGGCGGATCATGCGCTCACGCCGTGCCTGAGCCAGTGCTACGCGACCTGCGTGGGCAACACGCCCGAGGTCGTCGCGTGCCGGCAGGACTGCCGCGACGCGTGCGCCGGCGGCTGAGGCCGGCGCGAGGCCCATCAGGTCGCGAGCTTCGCCTTCAGCGTGATGTTCACGCCGCCGAGCGCCTTGGAGACGGGGCAGCCCTTCTTGGTCTCCTCGGCGATCTTCTGGAACCGGGCGTCGTCGGCGCCGGGGATGGTGGCCTCGGTGGTGAGGTCGATGGTGGTGATGGCGAAGCCGTCACCCTGCTTGTCCAGGTGCACGTCCGCGTTCGTCTGGATGCGCGTGGGCTTCAGGCCCGCCTTCTCCAGCCCCACCGACAGGGCCATGGAGAAGCACCCGGAGAGCGCCGCGCCGATGAGCTCCTCCGGGTTGCTGCCCTGCTGTCCCTCGAAGCGGGTGCCGACCGAGAAGGGGACCTCCGCGGCGTGACCGGGCTTCATCGAGCCCTTGCCGTCCTTGAACCCGCCGTTCCACTGCGCACTGCCCTTGCTGATACCCATGGCGTCCGTCTCCCCATGCGCGGTGCGGCACCGTGCCGCGTCCGTTGCGTTCGCGCGGCGGAAGGGTAGGGCGCTCACTGCGGCGCGGCGGTCCTGTTGGCGGACAGGCGCCGGGGACTGCCGGGGAGTGGACGCTCCCGCGCGCGAAGGCCTGGGTTCTGGACGGTTGAGGCCGTCAGGGGCTCACGGCGGGCCGCAGGAAGAGCAGGTAGTGGTCCGGCAGGTCGTTGTACTCGGAGGCGATGACGTAGCCTGCGGCCTGCACGGCGGCGACGAGCGGGGGCCGCATGGCCCTGAGGTGTGTCACCGCGATGCGGCCCTGGGGCGCAAGCGCGGGACGCAGCCGCGTGAGGTAGTCCACCCGGTCCGCGAAGAAGTGATCCACCTCCGAGAGGAGGATCAAATCGTACGCGCCCGCTTCGAGCCCCGGCGCGTCCGGGGCCACCTTGCGCACCTCGATGTTCTTGCGTCCGAGGACCCGCGCGCGGAGCCGCTGGATGACTTCGTCGTTGATGTCGGTGGCGACGACCTGGCCCGTGGGGCCCACCGCCTCCGCGAGCCGCTGCGTGAAGTACCCCAGCCCGGCTCCAACGTCCGCGACCCGCTGCCCCGGGGAGAGCCCCAGCGCGGCGACGAACCGGGCGGGCTGACGGGAGCGGTCATACGCGGCATCCACGCCTTCGACACTCCCGACGCCATGCAGCTCCGTGGGTGGCTCCGGCGCGGCGGCCAGCGCGGGCGCGGGTGGCGCTTCCGCCTTGCTCTCGGAGCGGCAGGCACCGGCCGTCGTGACCATGGCGAGACACAGACTCCAACGCATCAGGAAAGGGAACACCGCCAGCGGACGGAAGAGAGCCATTGAGAGTACCGGGGTGGGAAAGGAACAGCAGGGGTCAAAGTCAAACGCCCCGGTTGCGCAGGATATCGCTTTCTGCCGGACTGTGGGGACGCGAGGCATTTCCGCCTCCGTCACCTGGAGCCTCCCGCATGCGAAACATGATCCGCGCTTTGGTTTTGACGACCTTCTCCGTGGGTCTCCTCTCCGCCTGTGGCCCGGCGTCGGAGCAGGATGCGTCGCCGCCCGCCGGTGAGGCCGCGCAGGTGGAGCAGGGCATTGGCAAGACGCCCGACTGTGCCATGGGCGAATACGTGGCGGATCAGGTCATCTGGTCTTCGACCTGCGCCGCGTGTCGCGAGGTGGGCGGCGATGGCTCCTGGCCGCAGGGCTCCTACGGCCGGAGCGGTACGCTCTACCAGACGTGCTGCGGTGACAACGGCTGCGGTAGCTGGCAGACCATCCGGCCGGTCTGCATGGGCTGCTAGGCATTGCCTTGCAGCGCTTCGCGGTCACCTTCCACAGCGTGTTGCTGGCGTCATCCGCGACCAGCAACGCGCCGTCCGGCAGCACCGTGACGCCCACCGGCCGGCCATGCACCCGGGACTGGGCCGCGTCGGCGATGACGCCCGTGAGGGAGTCCTCCGGCGGGCCGGAGGGCTTCCCGTCCTTGACCGGCACGAACACGACCTTGTGGCCAGACAGTTCCGCGCGATGAACGCGCCACCCCGGTAACTCTCCGGAAAAGCCAGGCGCAGCGACGCGGTGCGGGAACCCAGGGGCACGTCCGGCACCAGATCCTCGCCCAGGTCGTCGCGCTCGTTCACCGCCGTCCACAGCGTGCCCGGGGTCCAGCCCATGCCCACGGGGTTGCGCAGGCCGTCCGCGTAGCGCGTCACCTCGAAGCCCTCCGGCGATGACGGACGGATCCGCCCGGCGCACGGGTGTTGAGTTGTGGGAAGGGCAGGACGCCCGCGGCTCAAGGAGTGAACACGTTCCGCACGTAGCCACCCACCTTCTGCTTGAAGAACCCGTAGCCCTTCGGCGCGTCCTCCGTGGGAATCGTTCCGGTCTCCGCCAGACTCTTGAAGCTGCGCAGCACCTTCCTCACCTGCATGGCGGGGACGCCGCGCATCCGCATCGCCAGCGCCTCGGCCAGCGCACCGCCCGGGGGCAGGAAGGCCTGGTGCAACGTCACCTCCGTGCCCCCGTCCGGAGCGGGCCGGAAGCGCACCCACCCTCGTGTCTTCACGGGGCTGTCCTCCGTGGACTCCCAGCTGTGGAACTCCGGCGAGCGCTCCTCCACGAGGCGCGAGTCCCAGCTCACCTCGCGTCCCAGCGGCCCGTGGATCCGAAAGTGCCGGCCGTCACCGGCCGTGGGCGTGACCTCCGCGAAGTGTTCCATCAGGCGGCTCAGCGTGGAGGGTTCACGCCACAGGCGGTAGAGCTCCTCCACCGGACGTCCCACCGTGAGCGTGTGCTCCACCTCGATGAGCTGTCCGTGCCGCGCTTCCCCGCCTGTCAATGCGCGGCGGGCCTTCCGAGCGACCGAGGAGAGCGCGCGCCGCTGGGATTGCAGGCCCTGGTAGAGCAGGGCGCCGCCGGCCAGGGCCACCACCGTGCCCCCGAGCGAGCGGCGCTTCATCCCCACGGACATCATCGTTCCCGCGACCACCACCGCGGCGGTCAGCTTCCATTGGCCGGAGCGGAGCTCCTCGCGGGCCTCGGTTGCCTGGGAGCGGACTTCTCGCAGGGCTGTCGTTCGTGAGCTCGTCATGGTTCCTCCTGGCCTGACGCGCAGGAGGGTGATGCACGGGCGTCAGGCACTCCCCGCGAAGCTTTGGGCCAGGATGCGCCGGGACAACCGTGCCTGTAGCCGGGACGGAGGAAGCGGCGCTCCGGCGGTCCTCAGTGCAGGGGTGAAGCGGCCGGCGTGTGGATGTGCTCGGGGCGAACGCCCAGGCCTATCAGGCGCGCGGGGATGCGGCGCAGCGCGGGGATGCGCTTCACCAGCCGGAGGCTCAAGGGCAGCCGGCCGTTGCGGAAAGCACGCTTCCGGAGCGCCGGGTCCACCACGCGGTTCTGGATGAGCACCTGCGCTCGCTGGGTGAGACGGGTGGGGAGCTCGCGGCGCTGCTGGACGCGGCGCAGGTCCTCGGTGGTGACACGCCGGGCGAGCAGGGGACCCGCGAGCAGGTTGGCGGTGGCCACGGCATCCTGCACCGCCAGGTTGATGCCCACGCCGCCCACGGGCGACATCGCGTGCGCCGCGTCGCCAATGCACAGCAGGCCGGGCTGATACCAGGTGCGCAGCCGATCCACCCGCACGGTCAGCAGCTTCACGTCGTCCCAGCTTCGGATTTCACCGGCGCGGTCGGCGAGGAACGGCGCCTGCTTCACGAGCTCGGCCCGGAAGGACTCCAGGCCGCGCGCCTGGACGGACGCGATGCCGCCCTTGGGGATGACCCGGCCGCACTGCCACTGGTCGCCCCGGTTGATGAGCAGGAAGAGCGCTCCGCGCTCGAAGTGGCCCAGGGGCGGGCTGGGGTCGTCAGGTCTGCGCGTCACTCGGAACCAGAGCACGTCCATGGGGGCGCCCAGGTTCTGGACCTCCAGGCCGGACTGCTGCCGCAGCGTGGACTTCCGGCCGTCCGCCGCCACCACCAGCGACGCGCGCACCTCCAGCGTGCCCGCTGGCGTCCGCGCGCGGACACCGACGACCTGGCCCTGGTCGCGCACGAGGTCCGTTACCTCCGTGCGGCGGAGCAGTTGGAAGGTCGGGTACATGGCGGCCTTGCGCGCGAGGAAGTCGAGCAGGTCCCACTGCGGCATGAAGGCCAGGTAGCGCGCGTGCGTGGGGAGGTGGCGGAAGTCCCCCACGGTGACTTCGTGCGCGCCGACCTGGAAGCGCAGATCCAGGATCTTCGAGTGGGGAAGGGCGAGCAGCTCGTCCAGCCAGCCCAGCTCGTGCACCAGCTCCAGCGTGGACGGGTGGAGCGTGTCGCCCCGGAAGTCGCGGAGGAAGTCCGCGTGCTTCTCCAGCACCGCCACCTCCACGCCGGCCCGGGCGAGCAGGAGCCCCAGCATCATTCCCGCCGGCCCTCCGCCCGCGATGCAGCACTGTGTGGTGATCGTCGGGTCGGCCATGGTGGTTTCTCCTCGGATGAAGGGTCCATCCCTCCATGAGGCGCGGCACCTGGAGTGGCGGCCGATGTGGCGTGCGGTGTCTGACAGTCATTGCGTGTGTCGTGGGCCCGGGTGTCGCCCATTGGTCCGTTGACATGAATGCCTTTCCCAGTGCCTCCCGGACCCGCTTAGGTCGCACGGCTTTCCCCCTGGTCAGGAGCGACACGATGGAATCGGATGACAACAGCAACCCGCCTTCACGCCGCCAGGTGGTGGGCGGGCTGGCGACGGGCATCGCCGCCGTGTTCGCCACGACGCCCGCCGCGGCGGCTCCGGACGCGGGCACGGCCCCAGCGCCCGCGCAGCCGCTCCAGAATCCCGTCGCCCTTTACGCGAAGCCGCCGTTCGAGAAGCAGTCGCAGCCCTGGCCGGGCCTGGCGAGCAAGATGAACCCCCGGCCCGACCACGGCGAGAAGAGCTACAAGGGCTCTGGCCGCCTCGCGGGCCGCAAGGCGCTCATCACTGGCGGGGACTCCGGTATCGGTCGCGCGGCCGCCATCGCCTACGCGCGCGAGGGCGCGGACGTGGCCATCAACTACCTGCCGGCGGAGGAGCCGGATGCGCAGGAGGTGGTGGCGCTGATCAAGGCGGAGGGACGCAAGGCGGTGGCGCTGCCCGGGGACATCCGGACGGAGGCCGTCTGCAAGAAGCTGGTCTCGGACGCGGTGGCGAAGCTGGGGGGGCTGGACATCCTGGTCAACAACGCCGCCAGGCAGGCGACGCAGGACTCCATCCTGGACATCACCAGCGAGCAGTTCGACTGGACGGTGAAGACGAACCTCTACGCGATGTTCTGGATCACCAAGGCCGCGGTGCCGCACCTCAAGCCGGGGTCCGCCATCATCAACACCACGTCGGTGAACGCGTACGACCCGTCCGAGAACCTGCTCGACTACGCGATGACCAAGGGCGGCATCATGATCTTCACCAAGGCCCTGGCGAAGCAGCTGGCGAAGCAGGGCATCCGGGTGAATGGAGTCGCGCCGGGTCCGTTCTGGACGCCGCTGCAGGTGAGCGGAGGTCAGACGCAGGAGAACCTGGTCAAGTTCGGGGAGAACACGCCCATGGGCCGCCCTGGTCAGCCGGCGGAACTCGCGTCCGTGTACGTGGAGCTCGCCAGCGCCCAGGCCAGCTACACCACCGGGCAGATCTACGGCGCGTCCGGCGGACGCGGCAATCCCTGACGCGCCCGGGTCAAGGCACTCCGCGCCCGCCGATTTCAGGGAAGCGCTCATAGGCCCGTTTGAGCGCTTCCAGATGGGCGGGGTCGTCCAGGTCGAGGGGCGCCTCCGTCAGCTGCACGATCCACCCGCCCGTCGCCGTGCGCCGCGCCCGTGAGAGCCATTCTGTGTCGCGAGCAGGATCCGGGAACCCGATGGCCCTTGCGGCGGCATCCGACCAGTAGTTCAGCCAACCGAGGTAGTAGGGAATCTCCGGCGAGCGGATGTGCTCGAAGAGCTTCAGGGCGGGCAGCCCCCGAGGGGGAGCCGGCGGTCCTTCCCGCGTGGGGGCGATCTGATAGGCGATGTCCAGCGCAGCGTCGTCTGGCGCCGCACGCCCCCAGAATGCGCGTGCGCCCTCCGATACGGCTTCAAGCATATCCGCCGCTGCCGCGAAAACGGCCGCATCCTGCGGTAGCTTCGCATTTATTTGTAACTGCGGCTGGCGGCCAGCGCTTGCACTGGCAAAGCGGTACATCCCGGAAATGGTCACGGGGTAGCTCTCGTCGCCGTTGCATAGCAGCGGAAGCTTTCCGCGTGTTGCTGCCTCAGCGAGCCAGGCCTCGCGTTGCGGTAACGGGACGGGACGGCCTTCTTTGTCGACCTCCCACTCCAGGCGCAAGCCGGGCAGCGCCAGTTCCATGCCGCGGACGATAGCGAGTGGACGGCCGTCGCGCCCCTCGAGTGGAGGGGCATAGACGGTCAATTCGAGGCGCTTTCGCATGGTCATCGGTTGCACCCCGTGACAACGACGTTGAGGCGTGGATCCTCTCGAACCAGCGCTGCTTTGTGTGCAGCACTGCTCACTCCCACGATGAAGTCATACCCGCATGCCTCCGCGATGGCTCGGTCCTTCTGAAGCTCTTCCACTTGTTCTTCAATCACCCGATCCCGCAGAAAGTCACTATACGTGTCGAATTGGTGGGTCTTGATTTCCCACAGCACACGCACGCCGACTTGCAGCGCATCAAACCGCTTGCCGTTCACGAGCACGTCGTTACCGGGGTAGCGGTTGGGCGGGAATTTGTCGGCGCATTCGTTGTGCGCGTTGTCCTCGCCCGCGTGAGGCACCGGAACCGGCTCACAACTGGCGCGCCGCGTCCGGTCCACGGGCACGGGGGGCACGGGGGGCTTCCAGTCCTTCCCCGCTGGCTCCGGCTCCAGCTCGGGCTTCCGCTTCGCTACCGCTTCCCGAGACGCCGCCATTCTTCCTCGCGAGGCCCCTGCCTCCTCGGGGTAGAGGTGGCGTAGCTCATAGGCGTCCCATTCCTCCTTGATGGCGACGGCGACCACCACCACGCCCAGGACGATGACGGCTCCCAAGGCGATTTCAGGGGCCGCCAGCACGCAGAACCCGAGTCCGATGGTCGCGGCGTCAGCGGAGGCGACCGTGCATCTCCCCGTGGTGTCGTGGAACTCGACCCGGTCATGGTCGAGTGCCGGATAGCACCGCTCCACCAGCACGGGCCAAGGCTGGGACGCTTCGCGAACGACGCACTGCCCATCGTCTCGCCAGGGCAGCGCCGCCGCTCGCTGGAGGTTGGCGATCCGTCTGCCGCGGGCCGCTGGCTCCTTCGTGATGGGCTCTGTCGCGGCGCAGCCCGAAATGAACAGCAGGATTGCGATGCACGCGCGCAAACGCATGTCCACGGCCTGTTCTCGAAGGCAAGGCGCCCCTACCGCCCCACGAAGTCCAGCAGCACAGCGTAGTGCGTGGCGGCCGCGGCGACGACCATGACGTGGAACACCTCGTGGTAGCCGAAGACGTGGGGGATGGGATCCGGCCAACGGCGCGCGTACACCACCGCGCCCACGGCATAGAGCATGGCCCCGAAGAAGAGCCAGCCCACGCGGCCCTGGCCCATCACCCCGGGCAGGTTCCAGAACACCGGGGCCGCCACGAAGCCCAGCGCCACGTAGAGCCCCGAGCGCAGGCCTCGCGACGCGGAGATTCCCGCGAGCGTCAGCGTGGCTCCCGTCAGCGCCGCGCCCCACATCACCCAGAGCAGCCGCTGGCTCAGGCCCCCCATGGGGTCCAGCGTCGCCAGCGGCGTGAAGCTCCCGGCGATGAGGATGAAGATGGCCGCGTGGTCGAACCGGCGGATCCGCTGGTACGTCGCCGCGCTCCACGTGGGCCAGTGATAGCCGCCGCTCACACCGAACATCAGCACCAGGCTGCAGCCGAACACCAGGTTCGACGCGTACTGCATGCCCTGCACCGGCAGCTGCGCCAGCCGCACGCAACCCACCAGCGCCGCCACGAACGCGATGACGTGGGACAGGCCGCGCAACCGGGGCTTCAGACTCTCTTCCATGGCGGTGCTCGTACTTCCCGCACGTCATGGCTTCGTCAGCGCCCGCGCGCCTCCGCGCCCCGGACGTCGCGTTCTCCACGCATCGCCCCGGACGAGTGTCGCCAGGACGTCAGCGCGGGGCCCCGGACGGCACCCGGCACGCGGCGTGGCCCAGGACGACGTCCCCGTCGACGGTGCTCGTCGGCGTGGGTGTCCAGCCGGCGCGCAGCCGCGCGTCCAGCAACTCATCCGCGGTAGGGCAGCGGTCCCACACGGAGACCGAAGTCACGCCGCCCAGTCAGGTGGTGTCGAAGACGAGATAGCGCGTCTCCTCCCAGGGCAGCACCACGTCGTGGGTGAACTCGTCCTGGACCACCACCGCCGCCACGTCGCGCGGCGGCCTGCTCGCGAAGCCCCAGCGGACCACGTCCTGGAGCAACGTGAGCGGCGCGAGCTGCCGCTCCAGGGCGGCGCGCCGCTCGGGGGACAGCCCGGAGTGGTCGGTCAGGGGCACCATGGCCCGGAGTGTAGCCGGGCCGGGCCCGGGCTTCACGCCGCCGCGGGCTTCTGCTGGTCGTCCAGCGTGCCGGAGCGCAGCGCCTTGCTCGCGGCCCCCGACATGACCTCCGCCAGCGTCTGCACGGAGTGCGTGACGGTGCGCGTCTCCTCCACGGCCTGCAGCGTGCGCTGCATCTGGCCGGACAGCTCCTGGATGGCCTGGGCAATCTGGTGCGTGCCCGAGTCCTGCTGCGCCACGGCCTGGGTGATCTGCCGCACGCTGCCCGTGGTGTCGCCGATGATGCTCGTCAGCTTCTGCAGCTGCGCGCCGGAGCCGCGGACCGCGTCCAGGCTCACCTGCACGCGCGCCTCGCCCTGCTCGCTCATCTGCGCGGCCTCGCGCATGCTCATGCTCACGCCGTCGAGCACGTCGCGGATGCGCTCGGTGGCGCGGATGGACTGGTCCGCCAGCCGGCGCATCTCCTTGGCCACCACGCCAAAGCCCTTGCCGCTGTCGCCGTTGCGCACCGCCTCGATGGCGGCGTTGATGGCCAGCATGTTGGACTGGTCCGCCAGCGTCTTCACGTCGTCGACGATGCTGGACACCTCGCGGGTGCGCTCGTCGAGCGCGAGGATGCGCGCGGCCATCCCCGACACCTCCGTGCGGATGGCGGCCAGGTCCGTCAGCGTGCGCTCCAGGGCGGCGCCACCCTCGCGCCCCACCGCCTCCGCGCTCTCCGCGGACGCCGCGAGCACGCGCGCCTTGTCCGCCGTCAGGTGCGAGCCCTGGCGGATCTCCTCCACCGTCGCCTCCAGCTCGCGCAGCGCGGCGGCCTGGCGGCTGATGCCCACGGTCTGCTCCTCGCTGGAGGTGTGCAGCTGCTGCACGACGGCGGCGAGCTCGTCCGCGCCGCGGCCCATGCCCTCGGCCAAGAGGCGCACGTCCTTGCGGCGCGCGTCCAGCTGGTGCGTGTACTCCGCCAGCGAGCGCACCACCTCCGCGGAGCGCCGCGCCACGATGGCCACGAGCGACAGCGTGAGCGCGAAGAAGCCCCAGTGCACCTGGCTGTCGGTGGCCTCCATCACGCCCAGCATCGGCAGGGTGCTCAGCAGGAGCACGAAGGTGAGGACCCCCAGGCCCGCGACGAAGATGCGCGCGTCCTTGTTGCCCTTGAAGGACTCCACCACCGCGACCCCCACGCACACCAGCAGTCCGGGCAGCGAGTAGAGGATGAAGGCGGACAGCAGCCGCCACGCGGAGCCCAGGTCCATCACCACGATGATCGCCTGGAGGATGGCCGGCACGGTGACGACCGCCGCGCCCCTGCGGAACCAGCGCAGCTTGTCCGTGCCCACCGTGTCGGAGATGAACCACGCCAGGCCGGGCAGGATGGCGTACGAGCCCAGCAGCGTGAGGACGCTGCCGGTGGCCGCCTTGCCCCAGAGCGCCGGGAACAGGCCGCTGGAGCCGAGCAGCAGCGCGCCCGAGCCCGCGGAGAACACCGTCAGTGCGGCGAGCATCCGCCACTGGCGGCGCAGGAGCGCGGCGCACAGCGACACCGCGCCAATGCCGACCAGCAGCGTCCCCATGACGAAGGGCGCCAGGCCCAGGCGCGTCACCTCCGCGAGCAGCGCCTGGTGCGAGCCCACCTTCGCGTCGCGGGTGACCCCGATGGCGGGCCCATGCGCCTGGATGCGCAGGAGCACGCGGTGGCCCATCGACGCGGGCGGCACGGGCACCAGGTGCCAGACCATGTTCTCCATGAGCTCCTGGCCGCCGGGGGCCAGCGTCCCGCTGGTGTAGACGCGCTGGCCGCTGGCGTAGACCTCGAAGGCGTTGGCGACGTTGCCCAGGAAGAGGGCGGGCTCCAGCCACGGGCCCTGGGGCACGGGGATGCTCAGCCAGAGGAAGGTGTTCGTCCCGCGGCCCGGTGGCTCCTGGAGCGCGCTCGCGGCCTGCCAGCCCGCCGCGTCCTCCGGCTCCGTCGCCCACGTGGGGACGCCGTCAGAGCCCAGCGGCGAGTCTCCCCAGCGATAGCGCCACCCGTCGAGCGCGGGCTGGGACGCCGTCCCAGCGGCCTCCGCCCGGGCGGCGGGCGCGGCCGCGAGGAGCATCAGCAGCACGGACCCCACGGCCGCGAGCCGCGAGGCGAGGAGCTTCCGGGGGCCGCGGAAGGAGGGATGCCGGGGCAACAAGTCGAGAGCGAAGACGCGGGAGCGACACATTCAAGACACATGCTCCAGCGCGAGGGGGTCAAAAGTAAAATGGGTCCCTGATGCCTCCCCGCCGTGCCTCCAGCCGCTGCGTTTCACGCGCTGTTCACAACACAGACGGAGCGGACCGGACAGAATCGTAAAACATGAAATTGTTCTCGGAGTCGGTGTGACGCGGGTCCTGTCGCGCAACCCTACCCCGAGGGTCCGCTGCTCCTCTGGGGAGCCCTGGCTTCCGGGCGTGGAGGGCCCGCGTGTCCCGAAGGGGGACGGGCTTGCGAGGGCCCGGCGTGGCGCCGCCTGCGACGGCGCGAGGAGGGACTCCTGGTGCGTCTGTACCCAGGTCCCATGCGTGGCTTCAGCACAGGCGTCCTCCCGCGCGCCGTGGAGGCACGACGCCTGGCCGTTCCTCCCGGGAAGGTGGGGCGAGGTGCCACGGCTGGGGCCTTTCGGGCGGAGGACTGCCCTCGTGTCCCCTCTTCGTGAGGCATGGCACGCCGGATGCTGTGTCCTCCCGGTCAGGGGAGAGCCGGCATGTCGAAGGTCCAGAGAGTCCTCACCACGGCGCTGCCACTGCTCCTGCTGTGCGTGGCGGCGTATGTGCTGCACCGCGAGTTGTCGCACTACCGCCGCGAGGACGTGAGCGCGGGCCTCGCGGCCGTGACGGCGAGTCGCATCCTCCTGTCCCTGGCCGTGACGGTCGTGAACTACGCGGCGCTCACGCTGTACGACGTGCTGGCGCTGGGGCACGCGGGGCACCGGATTCCCTATCCGCGCGTGGGGCTCACATCCTTCGTGGGGTACGCCTTCGGGCACAACCTGGGCGCGTCGTTCCTGAGCGGCGGGTCGGTGCGCTACCGGCTGTATTCCGCGTGGGGGCTCACCGCGTTGGACGTCGCGCGGGTGTCCGCGTTCAACGCGCTCACGTTCTGGCTGGGCCTGGCCGCCGTCACCGGCATGTCGTTGCTCCTGGAGGGCGGGGGCGGGGTGCTGTCCCTGTCCACTCCCGTGGCGCACGGAGTGGGGGCCGCGCTGGGATTGCTGCTCGTGGGCTATTTCGTGGCGTGCGCCACCGTGCGCAAGCCGCTGCGTGTTCGCGGCCTGGAGTGGACGTTGCCCACGCCCGCGCGGGCGCTGGCGCAGCTGGTGGTGTCCTGCGGGGACTGGGTGCTGGCGGCGACGGTGCTGTGGGTGCTGCTGCCCCCGGACAGCGTGTCGCTGCCGTCGCTCACCGCGCTGTTCGCGCTGGCGCAGCTGGCGGGCATCGCCAGCCAGGTGCCCGCGGGCCTGGGGGTCTTCGAGACGGTGATGCTCTCCGCGCTCACGCCCCGCGTGCCCGCGCCGCAGGTCGTGGGCGTGCTGCTCGTGTACCGGCTCGTCTACTACCTGCTGCCCTTCACGGTGGCGGCGCTGCTGCTCGCGGGGCATGAGCTGCTCCAGCGCCGTCACCACCTCACGCGGCTGGCGAAGGTGGTGCACAGCTCGTTCGCGCCGGTGGTGCCGTGGGCCGCGTCGGCGGTGGCGTTCGTGGCGGGCACGGTGCTGCTCTTCTCCGGCGCGACGCCGCCCGTCGCCGAGCGGCTGGCGCTGCTGCGCCGGCTGGTGCCGCTGCCGCTCCTGGAGGTGTCACACCTGCTGGGCAGCCTGGTGGGCGTGTCGCTGCTCCTGCTCGCGCGCGGGCTCCAGCGGCGCCTGGACGCGGCCTATGTGCTGACGCAGGTGCTGCTGGTGGCGGGCGCGGTGTTCTCCGTGGTGAAGGGCGTGGACTACGAGGAGGCCACGCTGCTGCTCGTCCTGGCCGCGGCGCTGGCTCCGTTCCATCAGCAGTTCTACCGGCACACGTCGCTGTTCGCGGAGGCCTTCAGCCCCGGGTGGCTCCTGGCCACGGCGGCGGTGGTGGGCGCGTCGGTGTGGCTGGGGCTCTTCTCCTTCCGGCACGTCGAGTACCGCAACGACCTCTGGTGGCACTTCGCCTTCTCCGGCGACGCGCCACGTTTCCTTCGCGCCAGCGTGGGCGTGCTGGGGGCGACGGTCGTGGCGGGGCTGGCCGCGCTCCTGCGGCCGGCGTCGCCGCGCACGCATCCTCCGACGGTGGAGGAGCTGCAACGGGTGCGTCCCCTGGTGGCGAGCTCCCCGGAGTCCATGGCCTCGCTGGCGCTGGTGGGGGACAAGTCCCTGCTGCTCAACGACGCGGGCACCGCGTTCCTCATGTACGGCGTGTCGGGGCGGGCGTGGGTGTCCATGGGCGACCCGGTGGGGCCGCCGGACGCGGCGACGGAGCTGGCGTGGCGCTTCCTGGAGCTGGCGGACCGGCACCACGGCTGGGCGTGCTTCTACCAGGTGGGGCCGGGGGCGCTGCCGCGCTACCTGGACCTGGGGCTCACGCTGCTCAAGCTGGGCGAGGAGGCCACCGTGCCGCTCCCGGACTTCAACCTGGAGGGGCCGGAGCGCCGGGGCCTGCGCCACGGCATGCGCCACATGGAGCGCGAGGGATGGACCTTCGAGGTGCAGCCGCGCGAGGCCGTGCCGGAGCTGATGCCCCAGCTGCGGGCCATCTCCGACGCGTGGCTCGCGGAGAAGCACACGCGTGAGAAGGGCTTCAGCCTGGGCTGTTTCTCCCCGCGCTACCTGGAGCAGGGGCCGGTGGCGCTGGTGCGCCGGAGCGGCGTGCTCATGGGCTTCGCCAACGTGTGGGCCCCGGACACGAAGGAGGAGCTGAGCGTGGACCTCATGCGCTACCAGCCGGGCAGTCCCCATGGGGCCATGGACTTCCTCTTCACGTCGCTGATGCTGTGGGGCCGGCGGCAGGGCTTCCAGCGCTTCAACCTGGGCATGGCGCCCTTCAGCGGCTTCGAGGCGCGCGCGCTCGCACCCATGTGGAACCGGCTGGGCGCGCTCCTGTTCCGGCACGGCGAGCACTTCTACAACTTCCAGGGGCTGCGCCACTACAAGGAGAAGTTCCGTCCGGACTGGGCGCCGCGCTACCTGGCCTCGCCGGGCGGGCTCGCGCTGCCGGGCGTGCTCGCGGGCGTGGCGTCGCTGGTGTCGCGCGGGCTGGGTGGAGTGGTGGCGAGATGAGGAGGCGCGCGAAGGGGTTCCTGGTGGGGGCCGTGCTCGTGCTGGCGCTGGCGCTCATCCCCTGGGCTCGCACGTGCGCGGCGCCCTCCGTCGCGCCGGCCCCGGTGGCGGTCCCCGTGCCCCAACCTCCCGTCGCGCCGCGCGTGGAGACGCTGCACCCCGGAGGCCGCTTTGGCTACGTCACGGTGGTGACGCCCCCGGGGAGGCCCGGGACGGTGGTGCTCCTGCTGGCGGATGGGCCCGCGGATCAGGGCCGGGCGCTGAAGCTGTCCACGGCGCTGGCTTCGCACGGCGCGCTGGTGCTCGGCGTGGACGCCGGGGCCTTCCTGCGCGCCCTGGAGAAGGGCACCCGGTGCGCGTATCCGGCGGGCGACCTGGAGCTCCTGAGCCAGGGCTACCAGCGGCACGCGCAGCTGCCCGAGTACCTGCACCCCGTCCTCGTGGGGGACGGCGCGGGCGCGGCGCTGGCCTACGCGGCGCTGGCCCAGGCTCCGCCGGGCACGTTCCGGGGCGCGGTGAGCGTGGACTTCACGCCGGAGCTGACGACGTCCGCGGCCTTCTGTCCGGGCGCGGGACTCGTGCGCTCACGCTCGGACAAGGGCCGGCGGGAGCGGCTGGCCCCGGCGCGTGCGCTGAATCAACCGTGGGTGCTGCTCGGCGCGGACCGGGATCCGGCTCATCCGGTGAAGGCGGCGCACGACTTCACCCGCTCGCTGACGACGGCCCGCGTGCTGACGGTGCCGGGGCCTGGCCTGGCCCGCATGCCGGTGGAGGCATGGCGGGGGGCGCTGCTGGCCGCGCATGATGCCGCCGCCGCGCCGCTCCCCGCGGAGGGGCTGTCGCCGGGCTCCACGCCAGCGTCGCCTCCAGACGCTGGCACCCCGGGGCTCTCCGGAGACACGTCGGTGGAGGGGCTGTCGCTGGTGGAGGTCCCCGCGACGCCGGACGTCCCGGGCGACACGCTGGCGCTCTTCGTCACCGGCGATGGCGGCTGGGCCAGCCTGGACCAGTCCGTCTCCAAGTCGCTCGCCGCGCAGGGCATCCCCGTCGTGGGCTTCAACTCGCTGCGCTACTTCTGGAAGCGCCGCACGCCGGAGCAGACGTCCGCGGACGTGGCCCGCGCGCTGCGCCACTTCCTGTCCGCGTGGGGCAAGCAGCGCGTGGTGTTGCTGGGCTATTCGCGCGGCGCGGACGTGGTGCCGGCCATCGCCGCGCGCCTGCCGGAGGACCTGCGCGAGCGCGTGCGGATGGCCGTGCTGCTCGCGCCCGGCAAGGAGGCGGAGTTCGAGGTGCACGTCACGGACCTCTTCGGCGGCAGGGGCCAGCCCACGGCCGCGGTGCTCCCGGACGTGCAGGCCCTGAAGGGGACGCCCGTGCTCTGCGTCTACGGTGACGAGGAGCTGTCCGACAGCCTCTGCCCCACGCTGTCCGGCGTGCCCGGCGCCCGCGCCGTACTGCTCAAGGGTGGACATCACTTCGACGGGGACTACGCCGCCATCGCCCGGACTGTCCTGCGGGAACTCGGTATGGCATTGCCCTGATGCTCCAGGGTCTGGGGCCGCGTCGGCTGGCGGACGGGTGATTGTCTTTGGGTCCCAATGCATTGACTTGCATGGGTGAAACCTCTACTTCGCACCGGCCCGGTCCTGGCGCCGGGTCTCGTGGGGGGTTCCAAACATGGTTCAGCAGTCGGCTCCCGTCGTCAGCACGGTCGAAGGACAGCTCCAAGGCGTCGTCGAGGAAGGGGTGTATGCCTTCAAGGGCATTCCCTACGCCCAGCCTCCCGTGGGCGCGCTGCGGTGGCGTCCTCCCGCTCCGGTCATGCCCTGGAAGCACATCCGGCAGGCGTCCACGTTCGGCAAGTCCTCGCTCCAGTCGCGTGATGAATGCATCGCGGGCGGCGGCGGCGACCCGTACCCGATGGGCGAGGATTGTCTTTATCTCAACGTCTGGACGCCCCGCGTGGACCCCCAGGCGAAACTGCCCGTCATCGTGTGGATCCACGGCGGCGCGTATGTGATTGGCGCGAGCGGCCTGCCCCCGTACGACGGCGTGCCCATGGCGTCCCGGGACGCCATCCTCGTCACGCTCAACTACCGCCTGGGGCACCTGGGCTTCCTGGCCCACCCGGCGCTCCGGAAGGAGCCCGGCGGCGGCGCGGCCAACTTCGGCCTGCTGGACCAGGTCGCCGCGCTCCAGTGGGTGAACCGCAACATCGCGAAGTTCGGCGGGGACGCGGGCAACGTCACCCTCATCGGCCAGTCCGCGGGCGCCAAGAGCGTGCTGTCCCTCTTCTGCATGGAGGCCGCGAAGCCCCTGTTCCACCGGGGCGTGGCGATGAGCGTGTACGGCCTGGATGAGATGCCGCTGGACAAGGCGCTGCTCAAGGGCGAGGCGCTGATCCGCGGCATGGGCGTGCCGGACGCGGACGCGACGCCGGAGCGCATGCGCAAGCTGCCCGCGGAGTCCTTCTGGCAGCAGCCGCCGGAGCACTCGCTGGCGCCCGTGGCCGTGTGCGGCGACACGGTGCTGCCCCAGTCCATCCTGTCCACCTTCAAGGCGCAGCAGCAGGCGCGTGTGCCGCTCATCCTGGGCAGCACCAGCGACGACGTGAGCGTGATGACCGCCATGGGCCGCGACCCCATGGAGATCCTCCAGGCGCTGCGCGACAACAACGTGCCCATCGGCCTGCTCTACCCGGGCGTGTCACCGGACGAGGAGCTGGCGCGGCAGGTGTGCCGCGACATCGTCTTCACGCTCATCCCCCGGCAGGTCGCGGACCTGCACACCAAGGTCTCCGACGCGTGGCGCTTCTACTTCGAATACACCGCCACCGAGCTGCGCCCGGAGTACCCCGACGGCGTCCCGCACGGCTCGGACATCCCGTACTTCCTGGACACGGTGGCCCGCTGCCCGCCCACCCAGGAGGTGCTCACCGACGAGGACCGCGCGTACTCACGCCAGGTGAGCGGCTGGCTGCTCCAGTTCGCCCGCACGGGTGCGCCCGCGTCCGCGACGGAGTGGCCCAAGCACCAGCAGGGTGAGGACCGCACCCTGCGCATGCAGCAGCCGCCGAAGGTGGAGCACAACTTCATGCAGCTGCGCCTCAACGCCTTCCTGCTCGCGAGCTCCATCATCAACAGCGCGGACCGCCGCTCGGGGGAGAGGTCCGGCGCGCAGCGCAACGCCCACCACGGCGCCACGCCCCAGAAGAAGTCCCGGCCCGAAGGCACGACGTAGTCCCTGAAAAGCGAAGGGCCCGGGCGCGAGCGTTCGCGTCCGGGCCCCTGCTGCTTCCTGCTTCTCCGCGCGGGCTTTAGCTGCTGAAGAGCACCAGCACGAAGGTGCTCGACTGGGGCAGCTGGAACACGGTGCCCTGGCGCAGCGAGCCCTTGAAGAAGGGCGCCGCGTCGTAGGCGGTGGCGCCCTTCAGGGCCTCCCGGGTGGCCTCCGGCAGCCACCCGCCGTCCTCCAGCTTCACCGTCAGCCGCGTGGGCTTCAGCTCGGCCTGGAGCGCCTGGGCCTCCGCCGCCGGGTACTCCAGCACCGCGAGGAACTGCGTGTCCGTGGGGCCCAGCCCGCCCTGGATGCCGCGCGGAGACGTGCGCCACTGCACCGCCTGGGGGCGGCGCGGCAGCGTCACGGTCTTCTCCAGCGTCTCCAGGTCCGTCCCCGTCTTCGCCGCAGGCGCGGCCGTCTGTGTCGTCATGGATGCATTCCCCCCTGAGGGCTTGTCGCAGGCCAGCGAAACACACCCCGCGAGCAGGGTGGTAGCCAGCGTGCGCCTAACGGCCACCGATGGGACGCGACGTCGCATTCTCGGGGCTCCCCTGGTCCCACGTCACATGCCGCTGGAGCGTGCCGTAGTTGGTGTACTGGTGCCCCAGGCCCGTGCGCTCCAGCCGGCCGTTGTCCGCGTCCGGCGTGCCGGTGTTGATGTCCGCCTGGCCCGGGTTGAAGTTGTAGCGGTCCTCCGCGTGGAGCGTCATGTCCATCTCGAAGCGGGGCTTCCCGCCCGGCGTCTCCGGCGGGTAGACCGTCACCGTCGCGCTGTTCCAGATGGAGTGGCCGCCAATCGCCTTCTGCCAGTTCTCCGTCTCCGGGTAGGGGAACTGCTCGCTGGAGCCCACGCCAATCTGCGAGCCCGTAATCTGGAACGTCACCGGCTTGCCCGCGAGCGACGGGTCCTGGGCGATCATCTGGTTGTAGGTCGCCTCCGCCGCCTGCTGCGTGTCGCGCGTGGAGTTGGTGAGCACCGCCTGGCCGGCGGGGTCCGTGCTGACGAAGCGCTCGTAGTCGAAGTGCCGGTCCGCCCCGTTCCCGTGCAGGAAGTGGTCGTACGTGTCCAGGCCGTCCGGGATGTCGTTGTGCGGCACGCCCGGCACACCCTGGATGGCGCGCGCGGCGTTGAGCTTCAGCTCCCACTCGGCCCGCGCCGCGTAGTCACCCAGGCCCGGGCTCTCCGTGGGGATGGGTTTCGGGTCGTTGGGGTCGTTGGGGTTCTGCAGGAAGCCGTTGTCGTGGTGGATGTCCGGACGCCGGGGAGGACCCACCTGGTAGTCCGCCACCGTGGCGCCGTTCGTCTGCACCGCCGTGCCGGACGTGCCCACCGGGGTGGGCGTGGCCGCGGGCGCGGGCGTCCCCAGCGCGGGGCCTCCGCGACGGGCGGCCGGAGCGGACTCGAAGGTGTCGGAAGGACGCCGCGCGACCGGCGGGGCC
>NZ_RAWN01000133.1:0-28156 GCF_003668895.1 Corallococcus sp. AB045 | reverse complement strand
GGCTCGGACCGCTGGCCGCTCTACGCGGTGGGCGCGGTCCGAGCCGTCGTGGAACGTGTTGGCGAGCACCTGGAAGAACTCCGCGCGGTTCTGCTCGAAGCCCTTCCACGCCAGGTTCTGCGGCGAGAACGTGGGCCCCCACGCCTTCCACGGCGCGCCCGGCTGGATGTCCGGTGGGTTGCCGAACCTCAGCACCACCCACGACAGGAACAGCGCCACGCCGGGCACCACGCCCAGCAGCGCCGGCACGCGCGGCCGCAGCCGGGCCACGATGCCTTTCGCCGCCGCGTCCTCCGGCACCGGCGTGGTGAGCAGCAGCCACGGCAGCCCGAACGCCAGGAACCCGAAGGCCTGCACGTGGAAGAGCAGCACCGCCACCAGACACACCGCCAGCCCCACGCCCCAGCGCGGCCGGCGCGGCGCGTCCGTCAGCGTCCGCACGAAGAGGCCGCAGCACACGAGCGTCAGCGGCAGGGCCGCCAGGTAGTTGATGAAGCCCCAGCCGAAGCTGTCTCCGTACGCGAGCGGCAGCGTGAGCAGCGCGGGCCACGACGGCCGGCCCAGGCTGCGCAACAGGAAGGCCATGCCCAGCGGCATCCCCACCACGTACGCGGTGAGGAAGACGCGGTTGGCCAGCTCCAGCGGCAAGAGCCAGTTGAGCGCGCTGACGAGGTAGTAGTAGCCCAGGTACGGCGTCAGCTCGTGCCGCGCCGCGAACAGCGTGGGGTAGAGCGTCGTCGGGTCGTCCAGCCGGTGCAGCACCGAGATGAGGTACAGGTGCTGCGGCAGGTCCACCATGGGCAGCAGGCGCGACACCCAGAGCGGGAGCGCCCCCAGGACGAGCGCGGCGACAAAGGCGATGCGAGCAGTTCGGTTCGTCACGGGCAGGAGGGCGCGGACTGTACGCGCGCGCCCCCGCGCCGGGCGAGCGCACCGTGGGCTCCGTTGAAGGGTAGGCAAAGGTGCGTGCGAATGCCTTGGCAGGGGGGATGCCCTGCGCTATAGGCCGGAGCGGCGAGCGCCTTCCCCAAGCCTTCCCCGGGCCTTCGCCAAGGAGAGCGGACATGGCACGCAGCGCGACGTTGATGACCGCGGGTTTGCTGCTGGGAGGCCTCTGGCTTCTGCCCGCCAGCGCCCATGCCTGCGAGGCCCACGCGAAGGCGGCCGCTGCCTCCAAGGGCACCGCGCCCCAGACGCCCGCGCCGGCCCCGGAGGCCAGGCAGGACGACGCGCCGCGCCCCCTGGAGGAGCTGGATCAGCTGCTGACGGCGAAGTGCTCCTGCGGCAGCAAGGCGGACTGCACCTGCAAGCGCGGCAAGTGCGAGTGCTCCAAGTGCTCGGGCCGTCATGCGCCGCGCCAGGTGACGGATGCGCTGCGCGGCCGCCCCGCCACGCAGGAGCTCCAGGAGGCGCGCAACGACGCCTCCGCCGGCATCTTCATCTGAAACGAAAAAGGGGCCCGTGGAGGGCCCCCTTGGGAACGCCAGCGAGGTGGCTCAGGCCGCCGGGCTGGAAGGCCGCCCGCGCGGGGCAGGGGTTCCGCCCTCGGCCACGAGCACCGGCCAGCCGCGCGCCATGGCCTCGCGGAAGAAGGCCGCCAGCTGGTGCCGGCTGCTGTTCACCGCGCCCTGGAACGGGTCGATGAGGGCCTCCTCGCCCAGGCTCTCCTGCGAGGACAGCTGCACCGGGTTGCCGCAGCGCTCGCAGCGGATGGACACCTGTCGCACCAGGGCCACCGGCACCGCGTAGCGGGCACTGCATTGGCCGCACTTCCACACCAGCGCGCGCTCGCCGGCCTCCAGGCGGGCCAGGTGCTCCAGCTCATCCGCCAGACGCAGCAGCGCCGGCAGGTCCTGGGGCGGCTGGGCGAAGATGGCGCTGGCGCCAAAGCCCTTGCCCGGCGAGCCCAGGGCCGGGGGACGGTCCCCCTGGAGCAGGGCGCGCAGGCGGTCGCGGGCTTTCAGGTCGCGGAACTCGGCGCCGGCGAGGGCACGCTCCACGGCCTCGTGCACCGGAGGCAGGTCCGGCTCGAGGCGCTCTTCGTCCGGCAGGGTCTTGGGGAAGTCCACCAGCCGGTGGGCGGGAAGTGCGAGAAATCGGAAGGCCACGTCCCTTCCATGGCACTTGGGCCCGCCATCCGCAAGACGCGAGTTGCCAAACGTGGGACGCGGGCGACAGTCCCGCGTCCCGCTTCTCTCAGGCGGACCACTCCAGCATCCGCTGCAGGGGAGCGAGCGCCGCGTGCTGCAGGTCCGCCGGCAGCACCAGCTCCGGCGTCCTGTCCTTCATGCAGCGGTAGAGCTTCTCCAGCGTGTTGAGGCGCATGTACGGGCACTCGTTGCACGCGCACCCGTTGTCCGGCGGCGCCGGGATGTACGTCTTGTCCGGCGCGGCCTTCTTCATCTGGTGGAGGATGCCGGCCTCCGTCACCACGATGAACTTCTTCTTCGGGCTCTTCACCACGTAATCCAGGATGGCCTTGGTGGAGCCGATGAAGTCCGCGTGCCGGAGCACTTGCTGCTCGCACTCCGGGTGGGCCACCACCTCCGCGTCCGGATGCTCCACCTTCAGCCCCACGAGCTTCTTCTCGCTGAAGATTTCATGGACGATGCAGCTGCCCGGCCACAGCACCATGTCGCGGCCCGTCTGCTTCATCACGTGCCGGCCCAGGTGTTGATCCGGCGCGAAGAGGATGGGGCGGTCCTTCGGAATCTGGTTCACGATGCGCACGGCGTTGGACGACGTGCAGATGACGTCGCTCATCGCCTTCACCGCGGCGGAGCTGTTCACGTACGACACCACGAAGGCGTCCGGGTGTTTGTCCTTGAACGCCTTGAAGGCCGCGGGCGGGCACCGGTCCGACAGCGAGCAGCCGGCCTTGAGGTCCGGAAGCAGCACCTGTCGACTGGGATTCAGAATCTTGGCGGTCTCCGCCATGAAGTGCACACCACAGAAAACGATGACGTCCGCCTCCGTCCGCGCCGCGGCCTGCGCGAGCGCCAGGCTGTCACCGACGAAGTCGGCCACGTCCTGCACTTCGCTCTCCTGGTAGTAGTGCGCCAGGATGACCGCGTTCATGGAGCGCTTCAGCTCCCGGATGCCGCCCTCGTAATCCACCGTCTCGCCCATGGGGGGCCTCCTCGTCGCCCGCGCATTCTGTAACGGCGTTCGCGGCCCGGGGCCAGCGCGCTCCACCGGCCCTCGTGCGTGCGTCCCTACCCACCAAGGGGTCCCAGGCGACTGCGTGTCTTTAACCTATTCCGAAAAGTCCTCTCACCCCCGCGTACATCACCTAATCCATAGGAGCAGGTAAAGTACGCGGTGGTTGTTCGCCGGCGGCTCACCGGGAAGGCGTCTCAGCGCGGGCCCGCTGGCAACAAGAGAGAGCACCTGGCTCGGGCACTCAAGACATGCGGATGGCGGGAACGGGGCGCGTGCGAGCCCCGCGTCGACGGGAATGGCGCCTTGCACGGGCGCTGGTGTGGCTCTTGCGCGTCGGGGGAAATCCATGAGCGTGCCGACTCACGAAGTCCTCATCGTCCACCCTAACGAGATGCGTCGCAACGCGCTGAAGTCCGCGTTGAACACGCACCGGGTTTCAGTGGTGGGCTCACAGTTGGAAGCCACGCGGCGCATGGAGGCGACCGCACCCACATTGATCATCGCGCCCGCGGACAACGCGCGCCGCTTCCTTCGCCACGTGGACCGCGCGGCGCCGGAGGCGGTCTGCGTGTTCGTCTGCGCCCGGTCGGATCAGCACGGGCTGGAGGAGCTGGTGGAGACGGCCGCGGAGGGGCACGTCTTCAGCACGGTGGACGACGCGCTGACCGAGGGCGAATTGAAGACGCGCCTGCGCGACATCCTCCAGCTGCGCGCGTCCACACGCGTGTCGCTGGATGCCGGAATGCGCGTGGACTTCCTCCTGCGCGGCCAGGCCTTCAGCGCCGAGTGCCAGGACCTGGGCCACTTCGGCGCCGCGCTCCAGGTCCCCATGGACGCGTCGCTGGCGGCCTTCCTGCCGGGCACGCCCCTGGACTCGCTGACCATGCTGCGCGACGGCCGGCCCGTGCTGCACGTGGCCCGCGCCTACGTGCGCCACGCCACCCCCGTCCAGCAGGGGACGCACGCGTTCCTGCGCGTGGGCATCTCCTGGCGGCTCGCGCACGACGAGTCCACCGCCGCGCCGCCGCGCACGCTGCGGGACGCGGTGGCGGTGCAGGCCGCGCTGCGCAAGGCGCTCCGGCGCGAACTGCCCGTGTGGCTGCATCCGGCGGACAGCCAGACGGCGCACTTCCTCCTGGAGTCCGCCACGGTGGAGCCTTCCGACGAACGGGGCCTCCTGCGCGGGAAGGTGTCCCCGGCGCTGCCCGTGAGCGTGGGGGAGGTGGTCCACCTCTCCTTCGAGATGGGCGGCCAGCGCTACCGCGGCGTCACCAGCATGCTCCACGTGGGGCATGACGGCGTGGTGCTGGGGATGCCCCGCACGCTCGCGGTGGAGAACCGGCGTGGACAGCAGCGCTTCCGCCCCAGCGCGCAGCACCGCTTCCTCGTGCGCTTCACCTCGCCGTTCAGCGGCCAGCGCATCACCCGCGCGGTGCTGGACCTGGGCGCGGGCGGGTTCGCCTTCCCCATCGACGCGTCGTGCGAGGTGCTGCCGGTGGGCTCGCGGCTGGACACCATGCTGCTGTTGCCGGACGGCTCGGAGGTGGCGTGCCGCGTGGAGGTGCGCTCGGTGGACGTCGTCCCCTTCGAGTCCCGGCATGATCAGCGCCTGCGGCCCTACCGCTGCGGCGTGCGCATCCTGGACATGCCGCGCGCGGTGCGCGACGCCATCGTGGACGCGTTCGTGTCCGCGCGCGCGCCCCAGGTCCGCGACAGCGCGGTGTTCCGCTTCCCGGACGTCTGGCGGATGATGGAGGACGCCCGCTACACCTTCCACCCGGACCACCCCTTCGGCGAGGAGTCCCGCGTCCTGCCCGTGCTGGAGGCGACGTACGAGCGGCTGGGGCGCTCGCGTGAGCTGGGGCGCTCGCTCGTCTTCACGGACGCGCACCGGCTGTTGGGGCACGTCAACGGCCTGCGCATGTACTCCGCCACGTGGCTGGTGCAGCACCTGGCCGTGATGCCGGGCTTCCGGCGCAGCGAGCAGATCTCCAGCGAGCTCACGTCGCTCGCGGTGGAGGTGGGCGAGGCGATGGAGGACGTGGAGTTCATCCGCTACATGTGGCGCACCGACAACCGGTGGCCGCACCGGCTGGGCACGTGGCTGGCGCGCGTGCTGGAAGGGCAGGGGCTGTGCCACCTGCGCCAGTTCCACTACCTGCGCGCGGACCTGTCCCAGATGCCCACCGTGGACGCGGGCACGCTGCCGGCCGTCCGCGAGGCGGGCCCGGAGGACCGCCAGTGGCTGGAGTCATACCTGCGCCGCCGGGGGGAGATGGTGCGCCTGCTCAGCGAGGACCTGGGCGCGGACCCGGGCCCCGAGTCCGCCCTGGGCGCGCGCTTCCGCGCGGCGGGCCTGCACCGCGAGCGGCGCATGTTCGTGGTGGATGGGAACGAGGGCCCGCTCGCGCTGGCGCTCCAGGACGAGGCCACGCCGGGCCTGAGCCTCATTGAAGTCACCAACGGCTTCAACCTGGTGGTGGCGGACCGGAAGCACCCTCGCGCGAAGGACGCGGTGGTGGCGCTGGCGCTGCGGTGCATGGCGCACGCGCGCGAGCGGGGCCGCGGTTCGGCGCTGGGCATGGTGGACGCGCTGGACGTGCCGATGCTGGGCGCCTGGGGCTTCATGGACCAGGGCCTCTTCTCCGAGTGGACCTTCCACCGCTCCATGGTGCGCCGCTGGTGCGAGGCCTGGCGCTCGCTCTTCGAACGGCAGATGCCCATGCGGCGCATGAAGCACCGGGCCTCCGCCCAGGCTCCCGAGGCTCCGGCGTCCGTCCAGAAGCAGGAGGTGCGCTGATGTACCTCATGGAATCCACGGACGAGTCCCGCCGCCTGCTGGAGCAGGAGCAGTCCCAGGACACGCGCGACGTCCTCCTCCGCACGGGCCTCAAGCCGGGGGACCGCGCGCTGGACGCCGGCTGCGGCCCCGGCGGCATCGCGGAGTTGATGGCGGAGCGGGTGGGGGAGGGCGGCCACGTCACCGGCGTGGAGCTGCACGAGGGCCGCATCACGGAGGCGCGGGCGCGCAACGCCCACCGCCCGAACCTGACGTTCGTCCAGGCGGATGTGCGCACCACGGGCCTGCCCTCGGACGCGTTCGATTATGCTTGGAGCCAGTACGTCTTCGAGTACCTGCCGGACCGGGACGTGGCGCTCGCGGAGCTCATCCGCGTGACGCGGCCCGGGGGGCGGGTGGTGGTGTCCGACATCGACGGGCTGGGCCTCCAGAACTGGCCCTTCCCGGAGCACCTGCGCGTGGGCACCCAGCGCATCGTGGAGGCCCTGGCGACGCAGGGGTTCGACCTGTACGTGGGCCGCAAGCTGTATTCTGAGTTCCGCCGCGCGGGGCTCACGGACGTGCGGGTGCACCTGATGCCCTTCTATCTCTCCCCGGGCGCCGCCGAGGCGCGGCTCGTGCGCGACTGGAAGACGCGCTTCGAAGCGTTGGCGCCGGTGGGCGCGGCGGTCCTGGGCGGGCTCGAGGCCTACCAGTCGCACTGCGCCGACTTCCTGGCCATGCTCGAGGACCCGGAGGGACTGAAGTACGCGGTGACGCTGGTCACCGAAGGAACGAAGCCGTGACCCAACGCCTGCCGGCGGTGAAGGTGCTGGATGTGTCCGCGGACAACGCCCCCGAGGTGAGCGTCCGCGCCACGTCCACGCTGCTGCTCTACTTCGAGCACCGCTTTGGCGCGGAGCGGCTGGCCCGGGTGTGGCGCGAGTACGGGTTCAGCCTGGGGCTGGACTACATGCGCCAGCCCACCAACTACGTCTCGCTGCGCTTCCTGGAGCGCGTGGCGGCGGCGCTGCGCGAGGACTCCGGCGACTCGCGCTTCATGCGGGAGGCGGGCCTCTTCACCGCGTCGCCGCAGGCGCTGGGCTTCGTCTTCTACATGCTGCGCGCCTTCGGCTCGCCCAAGGCCTGCTACAAGCAGACCATCGACTTCTCCCCCAGCTACAACCGGGTGGGGGCGTTCGCGGTGGACCTGCTGGAGCACAAGCGGCTCAAGCTGTCCTACCGCAGCAGCATCCCGGAGCAGAACCGCAACATCTGCGAGCTGCGCATGGGCCAGTTCGCGTCCTTCCCCACCATCTGGGGCCTGGCGCCCGCGGAGGTGCGGGAGACGGAGTGCCAGGTGCTGGGCGGCCACGCGTGCCGCTACCACCTCACCTGGACGGATCCACCCACGCTCTGGGGCCACTACCTGGGCCTGCTGCTGGGCATGGTGTGCGGGCTGCTGGCCACGCACCTGGGCTGGGGGGACGCGCTCTTCTCCGTGGCGTCGCTGGGCATGGGCGGCTTCGCGCTGGGCGGCTGGTTGGACCGGTGGCGCGAGCTCAAGCGCAAGGACGAGCTGCTCGCGGCGCAGGCCCAGGCGAACATGGGCTCGCTGCGCGAGCTGCAGCAGCGCTACGACGAAGTGTTTGGCAGCAACGTGGCGCTGGAGGACCGCGTCGTCGCGCGCACGCGCGAGCTGTCCGAAGCCAACGAGAAGCTGGAGGCGGCGCTCGTCAAGCAGCGGGAGCAGGACCGGTTGAAGACGGAGTTCTTCGACAACGTGAGCCATGAGCTGCGCACGCCGCTCACGCTCATCCTGCTATCGCTGGACGCGCTCCAGAAGGAACCGGAGTCGTTGCCCACGGTGGTGCGGCAGCACCTGGTGACGCTGGACCGGAGCACGCAGCGGCTCTTGAGGCTCATCGACAACCTGCTCAACCTGGCGCAGCTGGAGGCGGGCAAGGTGCGGCTGCGCTACCAGCCGGTGGAGCTGCACGCGTTCCTGTCCTCGCAGTTGCTGCCCTTCCGCACCGTGGCGGAGAAGCAGGGGCTCACCCTCACGCTGGAGGGCGGGCCGGTGTCGCCGGTGCACGCGGACGCGGAGCGCATTGAAGGCGTGTTCCACAACCTGGTCTCCAACGCGCTCAAGTTCACGCCGGCCGGCGGCAGCATCGCGGTGCGGCTGCGCGAGGACGAGACGGACGTGCACGTGGAGGTGGTGGACACGGGGCAGGGCATGGCGCCCGCGGACCTGGCCGTCATCTTCGACCGCTTCGCCCAGGCGGACACGACCGGCACGCGGCGCTTCGGGGGCAGCGGCATTGGCCTGGCGCTGGTGAAGGAGACGCTGGCGCTGCACGCGGGCGGCATCGAGGTGTCGAGCACGCCGGGGCAGGGCTCCAGCTTCCGCGTGCGGCTGCCCAAGGGCACCTGGCATCTGCGCGAGGACTTGCGCGAGCGCCGCGCCACGGACCTGCCCACGCGCCGCGAGCGCCGCAGCTCCGGCCGCTTCGCCACCGTGCTGGCCGCCACCGTCGCCGGGGCGCAGCGCCCCACGGAGCCGCAGGACCACACGCGCGCGGACTCGAAGGCCCCCCGCATCCTGGTGGTGGAGGACGACGCGGAGATCCGCGCCTTCATCGCGGACATCCTCGCGCCCAGCTACCGGGTGCTGGAGGCCACCAACGGGGAAGAGGGCGCGCGCCGCGCGATGGAGGAGCGGCCGGACCTGGTGGTGTCCGACGTGATGATGCCGGTGCAGTCCGGCCTGAATCTCCTGGTGCAGCTGCGCGCCAATGCGCAGACGGTGGACATGCCCGTCATCCTGCTCACCGCGCGCCAGGAGGTGTCCGCCAAGGTGGAGGCCCTGGGCGCGGGCGCCAATGACTACCTGGGCAAGCCCTTCAGCCCGCGCGAGCTGCTGGCGCGCGTGGAGACGCAGCTGCGCCTGCGCGAGGCGGCCGTGCGCGCGGCGGAGAACGAGCGGCTGGCGGCCATCGGCCTGCTCACCTCCGGGTTCGCGCACGAGGTGCGAAACCCCCTCAACGGGCTGATGAACGCGCTCATCCCGCTCAAGGAGGTCATGCAGGGGAAGCAGACGGGCGGCGACCCCAACCTGGGCACCGCGATGCTGGAGGTGATGGAGGAGTGCGGCCAGCGCATCCGCCACCTGGCGGAGTCGCTGCTGTCCTTCGTGCGCACGGCGGAGAAGCCGGTGGCGGTGCGGCTGGACACGGCGCTCGACTCCACGCTCAACGTGCTGGGCTGGCGCATCCCGCCGGGCGTCGTGGTGGAGCGCGCCTACCAGTGCGCGGAGCCCATCTGGGGTGACCCGGGCACCCTCAACCAGGTGTGGCTCAACCTGCTGGACAACGCCGTGCGCGCGGTGGGCGACGCCGGCCGCGTGCTGGTGGAGACGGCCCAGCAGGGCGATGAGGCGCTCGTCACCATCGTGGACACCGGCGTGGGCATCCGCCCGGAGGACCTGGAGCGGCTCTTCCAGCCCTTCTTCTCCACCCGCGCCGCGGGTGAAGGCACGGGCCTGGGCCTGGCGCTCAGCCGGCGCATCGTCCTGCAGCACGGCGGCCGCATCCACATCACCAGCCAGATGGGGAAGGGCACGCGCGTGGAGGTCCGGCTGCCCATGCGCCCCGCGCAGGCGGAGCCCCTGGCCTCCACCCCCACCACGGGTGCGAGTCGCGGCCGCTGGCCGAGACGCATCGGCTGACGCGCCCGGCCACGAACGAACGGGGCGCGGGGGGCTGAAGGGCTGCTCGCGCAGGGGGCGGGAATTCCCAAGGACGCGGGGTGTCCTCTGGCCTCGCCGAGGGCGGGACTCCTGTTACAGTCGCGCGACTTTTCGTTCCCCCTCCCAAGAATCCGTTCGAGGAATTCACGGCATGCAAAGCACCGTCGCCGCGGGCGAGGCCCGCAAGGGGCATCCCCCGGGCCTGTATTTGTTGTTCGCCACCGAGATGTGGGAGCGCATGTCCTATTACGGCATGCGCGGCCTGCTGGTGCTCTTCCTCACCGACAAGGTGCGGGGTGGCTTTGGCTGGTCCACGGCGGATGCCCTGAGCCTCTACGGCACGTACACGGGCCTCGTGTACCTGACGCCGATTTTGGGCGGCTACATCGCGGACCGCTTCATCGGCCAGCGCAAGGCGGTGATGCTGGGCGGCGCGTTGATGGTGATTGGCCACCTGCTGTTGGCGCTACCCGGCATCTCCATCTTCTACGCGGGCCTGGGCTTCCTCATCATCGGCAACGGCTTCTTCAAGCCGAACATCTCCACCATGGTGGGCGGGCTGTACCCCGCGGGTGACGGCCGGCGCGACGGTGCCTTCACCATCTTCTACATGGGCATCAACCTGGGCGCGGTGCTGGGCAACTTCATCTGCGGCACGCTGGGTGAGCGCGTGGGCTGGCACTGGGGCTTCGGCTCCGCCGGCGTGGGCATGACGCTGGGCCTGATCATCTTCATGACGCTGGCGCACAAGTTCCTGGGCAACGTGGGCCTCGCGCCCGCGCCGCGCCCCACCGAGGCGCAGAAGACGACGCCGGACGGCAAGCACCACGCCTTCAGCCGCCAGGAGTGGGACCGCATCATCGTCATCTTCATCATCGCGCTGTTCGTGGTGGCGTTCTGGACGGGCTTCGAGCAGGCGGGCGGCCTGATGAACCTCTACACGGACCAGAAGGTGGACCGCTCCATGTTCGGCTGGGAGGTGCCCACCACCTGGTTCCAGAACTTCAACTCCGTCTTCATCGTGACGCTGGCGCCCATCTTCGCGGCGGTGTGGAGCTCGCTGGCGGCGAAGGGCAAGGACCTGAGCATCCCGGTGAAGATGTCCCTGGGGCTCATCTTCCTGTCGGTGGGCTTCGCCTTCATGCTGGGCGCCTCCAAGGAGAGCGCGGCGGACGGCAAGGCGGCGGCGTGGTGGGTCATCATGGCGTACCTCTTCCACACCATGGGCGAGCTGTGCCTGTCGCCGGTGGGCCTGTCCATGGTGAGCAAGGTGGCGCCCCAGCGCGTCGTCTCCGCGATGATGGGCGTGTGGTTCCTGGCGAACGCGGTGGCCAACAAGCTGTCCGGCGTGCTGGGTGGCTACTCGGAGAAGATGGGTGAGTTCAGCGTGTTCCTCACCATCGTCATCGGCGCGGGCCTGGCGGGCGTCATCCTGCTGTTCCTCGCCCCCATGCTGAAGCGGATGATGCACGGCACGGACGAAGTGACGCCGGCTCCGGCGCCCACGGCCCAGCAGGGCAGCGTCCACCCGGCCACCTGAGCCAGGGGTGGTTTGCTGAAGCACGAACGCCGGAGCGCCCCCAGGGTGCTCCGGCGTTTTTCGTCCGTCAGTTCAGCCAGCCCACGAAGCCCTGGAGTTCCGAACCGATGCTTCTTGTAGGCGTGTCGCTCCGAACACGGATTACCGTGACGTCATGAGCACGCCATCCACGAGCTTCCGATTCGTTGACCCGGGGCGGTTCCAACTGGAGAACAGCCACCTGGGAAGGGTGCCTGCGGGCGTCGTCGGCAAGGCGCAGTTGATGCAGAGCCTTTCCGAGGCGCTCCGGTTCCCGGACTACTTCGGCCGGAACTGGGATGCGCTCTCCGAATGCCTTCGGGACCTGTCGTGGCTCCCTCCGGGTCGGGTCGTCCTGGTGCATGACGCCCTGCCTGAGCTGCCATCGAAGGACCTCCACACCTATGTGGAGGTCCTCGATGCGGCCGTGAAGGACTGGAAGCCCGGGGAGAGCTACGAGTTGGTGGTCGTGTTCGCTGAATCGGACCGTGGCTCCGTGCTCGAACACCTGCGAGCCTGACCCCGAGTGCCGGAGCGCCCCCTGGGTGCTCCGGCGTTTTTCTTTCGCGTCGGGCTGGAGGACGGGAAGGGCGCCACCGCGGGGTTGCGGCCGTCCATGGGGGCCTGCGCGTCCGTCTGGTGAGGCCGCGCATCAAGATGCTCAACGTGCTGCGCTCCATCAAGGGTGAACGCCATGCAGATCGGGAACATTGGGTGGGACCAGCTCCACGATGCAACGCTGGTTGCCGTGACCACGGAGTGGGCGTCGGGCGAGACCCACGTTCGGGTGCGGCTGAGTGAGGCGGCTGCGCGCGGTGCCGGAATTCATGTCACGGGCTCGAAGCTGCTTCGCTGTCCCCGAGAACAACCTTGGGGCCCGAGCGTGTCGATCAACGAGGTCCGCCTCCTCTCCCTTCGGGATGGGCGGAAGCGACTTGAGATCGAGGTTCAGAGCGGAGACGTGATCGAGATCGAGGGCGACGCTGTTGAACTCAACGTCGATGCCTGACCCCAGTCGGCCGGGGGCACACCTGCCGCGCCACGACCCAGCAGGGCTTGGTCCACCCGGCCACCTGAGCCGGACAGGGCAGCCTTGCTGAAACACGAACGCCGGAGCGCCCCCTGGGTGCTCCGGCGTTTTTCATGGGCCCTGCCGTCCCTGCACGCCCGCTCCCGCGTGGGTATCGATTCATAAAGCCCATGCGGATCCAGATTGGAAAGAGCCGCTCGGCGGATTGCACCACCGCCGCGCGGGAGGCGAGCCAGGAGGCGCTGCGAGGCGCGGACGCCCCCACGTTCGCGCTCGTGCTGTGCACGGACCAGTACGACGCGGCGGCGTTGGCGTCCGCGGTCGGCGCGGAGCTCGGGGACATCCCCTGGGCCGGGTGCTGCGCGGCGGGCGTCTTCGCGGGAACGGAGCTCTTGCTCCAGGGCCTGGTCATCGCGCTCTTCAGCGGCGGCGACTTCCGCGTCGGCGTGGGCATGGGCGGTCCGGTCAGTGTGAGCCCGCGAGCGGCCGGGCGCGCGGCGGTGGCCGAGGCCGTCGGCAAGCTGCCTCCCAAGCCGCCCGGATACCGGCGCACGCTGTTCGTCCTTCCGGACGCGCTGAGCGGCAACTCGACGGAGGTCGTGCGCGGGGCTCAACAGGAGGCGGGCGCGGGCATCCGTTGGGCGGGGGGCGGAGCGGGCAACAACGTCCGGTTCGTGAAGACGGCCCAGTTCACCAAAGGGCATGCCTACCAGGACCAGGTGGTCGTGATTGCCTTCGATGCCCTGGAGCCGTTTGGCGTGGGCATCCAGCACGGCTGGTCTCCGTATGGTCCGCCCTCGCAGGTCACGAAGGCCCGGGGCTCGACCGCCGTGGAGCTCGACTACGAGCGCGCCTTCGAGGTCTACCGGTACACGGCCGAGAGCCGGGGGGACGCGCTGGACGCGCGGAGCTTCCCCCGCTTCGCGATGACCCACCCGCTGGGGATTCCCCAGGCCAATGGCGAGTTCGTGATCCGCGACCCCCTGTCCGTCGAACCCGACGGCTCGGTGCGCTTCATCGCCGAGGTCCCGGACGGCTCCCTGGTCCGCGTGATGGAGGGCAAACGCACGGACCTGCTCGACGCCGCGGCCAGCGCCGCCACCCTGGCCCGGGAGGCAACCCCTGGCACTCTGGGCGGCGCGGTGGTGTTCGATTGTGTCTCCCGGTACCTCGTCCTGGGGGAGGGCGTCCGGGACGAGCTCGCGAGGTTCCAGGACGCGCTTGGAGCGGGCGTCCCGGTCGTGGGCTGTCTGACCTTGGGCGAGGTGGGGGCCATGGGAGGTGGGGTCCCCCAGTTCCACAACAAGACAGCGGTGGTGGTCGCCCTGCCTGGATGAGGGAGTGAGGTGGCGCATGGCGGACCACGGCGCGGACGGGGACCACAAGCTCACCGAGGAGCGGCTCGCGCTGTTGAGCGTGCTCCAGGAGCTCACCGTCGCGGCGCTTGATCTGCTCGATCCATGCAAGCCCGCCGACGACTTCCTGGACCGCGTCGCGGAGCGGCTGGGGTGCGCGGTCGCCCTCTGGCTCCATCCGGATGCGCGGGGACACGTGGGGCTGCTGGGCGCGAGCGGCTTGTCCTCGGCTTCCCGCCAGCTGCCGATTCCGGGGCCGCTGTTGATAGACCTGCCCTATCCGGAGCTGGCCTCGCCGGAGCTCGTGCGGTGGACCGTGCCCATCGACGACGCCGGGGCCCCTTCCAGCTTGATGCTGCTGTACTTCGACCGCGAGCCGCGGCTGCCGCGGCAATACCGGGGCATGATGGAGCGGCTCGGCGGCGTGCTCCAAACCGCGCTCGTCCACCGGCAGCTCTTCGCGAGGACCCTGGACAGCGAGCGCGCGCTCCAACATGAGCGGGACTTCAGCTCGGCGGTCCTGGATACGGCCCGCGCGCTGGTCATCGTCCTGGATCCCCAAGGGAGGATTGTCCGCTTCAACCGGGCGTGCCAGGCGGTGACGGGCTACTCCTTCGAGGAGCTGCGCGGCGCGTATTTCTGGACGCGGCTCCTGCCACCGGACGAAGCGGCGCGGGTCGAGACGAACTTCGCCGTGCTCGCGGCCGGGCTGGGGTTCGAGCAGTCCGAGCATCACTGGCTGACCCGCAGGGGTGAGCGCCGCCTCATCTCCTGGTCCAGCAACGTCCTGCGAGGCGAGTCCGGAGCAATCGAGTACGTCATCGGCACCGGCATCGACATCACCGAGCACCGCCGGACCGAGCAGGAGCGCGATCAGACCTTCCAGCGGGAGCAACAGGCGCGCTCCCGCGCGGAGGAGCAGGAGGGCAGGTCCGCGCTCCTGGCGGAAGCGTCCGGGCTGCTCACCGGCTCGCTCGCCCCCGAGGACGCACTGCGCAGCGTGGCCACGCTGACCGTCCAGCAGTTCGCCGACTGGTGCGCGGTGGACCTGCTGGACGGGGGGCATTCCTTCCAGCGCATCACCGAGGCCCGCTCCAAGGCGCTGCGCGCCACCGCGCCCGCGCGGATGCACTGCGCGCTGCCCGACCTGGAGGCCGAGCATGGTCCGGGGAGGGTGCTCCGCGTGGGCGAACCGGAGTTCTGCCCGGAGGGGTGCGCCTCCATGTCGCTGGGCTGCGTGCGGGACGGGCAGGGCCTGTCCGAGGTCGTCGATTTCCAGTCCTGGATCTCGGTGCCGCTGCTCGCGCGGGACCATACGCTCGGCGCGCTCACGCTCGCCCGCATGGAGGGCGGTGGCCGCTATGGCCCGGCGGATTTCGCGCTCGCCCAGGAGCTGGCCCGCCGCGCGGCGATGGCGCTGGACAACGCCCGCCTCTATCAGCAGGCCCAGCTGGCGATCGGCCTTCGGGATGAGTTCCTCTCCATTGCCTCCCATGAGCTGAAGACCCCGGTCACGTCGCTCCAGTTGTCGGTGCAGGGCTTGACGCGCCTTGCCCGGACAGGAGCGCTCGGGACCGCGCGGGTGGACGCGGTGACCCACTCGCTGGAGGTCATCGAGCGTCAGGCGAAGCGGATGGCGAAGCTCGTCAACACCCTGCTGGACGTCTCACGCATCCAGGCCGGAAAGCTCGATCTGGAGTTCGAGGAGGTGGACCTGGCCGCGCTGGTCCGGGACGTGGCGGCGCGCTTCGCCCCGGAGCTGGCCACGTCGGGAACCCGGCTCCAGGTCCACGCCGGCACGGCGATGCCGGGTGTATGGGACCGGTCGCGGTTGGATCAGATCGTCACCAACCTGCTCTCGAACGCCATCAAGTACGGCGAAGGTAGGCCCATTGAAGTCCGGGTGGAGGGGGACGCCATGATGGCCCGCCTGGAGGTCCGGGATCAGGGCATTGGCATCCCGTCGGAGCGGCACGCGCGCATCTTCCGCGCCTTCGAGCGCGCGGTGTCGTCACGCCACTACGGTGGGCTGGGATTGGGCCTCCACATCGTGAACCAGCTGGTGGAGAGGCTGGGCGGCTCGGTCCGGGTCGAAAGCGAGGCGGGGCAGGGGGCCACCTTCACGGTGGAGCTGCCCCGCCGGGGGCCGCATGCGTCTGCCTCGGCGGACCCGACCGTGCAGCTGGGGCCTTAAGCCGGCTTCGGCTCGACGCCCGGGTTGCGGCCGTCCATGGGGGCCTGCGCGTCCGTCTGGTAGTAGTCGCGCACCACGTAGCGGCGGGCCACCAGCGCCATGCCCACGCCGGCCACGGCCGCCAGCGCCGCGTAGAAGAAGAACTGCGCGGAGCCCGTGAAGACGTTGAGCGCCGCGGCGATGGCCACCGCCACGTTCGCCAGCGTGTTCGTCACCAGCCACACGCTCTGGATGGTGCCCTTCATCTCCCGGGGCGCCTGCGTGTACGCGAACTCCAGGCCCGTGGTGGACACCAGGATCTCCGCCACCGTCAGCACGATGTACGGCAAGAGCTGCCACGCGATGTTCAGCGTCGTCCCGCCCTCCATGGCCACCTGGAAGAAGCCCGCGATGACGAACGACGCGGCGCCAATCACCAGGCCCAGAGGCATGCGGCGCAGCGGCGTCAGCTCCCAGCCCATCCGCTGGAAGGCCGGATAGACGATGGCCGTCAGGAAGGGGATGAGCATCATCACCAGCATGGGGTTGATGAACTGCATCTGGCTGGGCTGGAACACGATGCCGCCCACGTTGGGGTCCATGGACCGCGCCTGCACCACCCAGGTGGACGCCTTCTGATCAAACAGCATCCAGAAGAAGGGCACGAACGGCAGCATCAGCGCGGACACGCGGAACACCGCCTTCACGCCCTCCACCGCCTCCGCCGGGTGCTCCGCCTTCGCCTTGTCCAGCCACGTGCCGCCCGCCGCGTCCTTGCCCCGGAACGCGCTGCCCAGCACCTTGAAGAACGAGTGCGGATTGGGGCCCGTGGGCGGCACCAGCACGTAGTGCTTGCGGCCCGCCCAGAAGATGACCGTCGCCAGGAACATCAGGATGCCCGGCACGCCGAAGGCCACCGCCGGCCCGTAGTTCTTCATCAGCAGGGGGACGAACAGCGACGCGAAGAACGAACCGAAGTTGATGGTCCAGTAGAAGATGGCGAAGACCTTCTTCACCAGGTGCTTGTTCGTCTCCGTGAACTGGTCGCCCACCATCGCGGACACGCACGGCTTGATGCCGCCGGAGCCAATCGCGATGAGCGTCAGGCCCGTGTAGAAGCCCGTGGCGTTGTCCTCGAAGAGCGCCAGACACGCGTGCCCCGCGCAGTACACGAGGCTCAGCACGAAGATGGTGTGGAACTTCCCGAAGAAGCGGTCCGCCAGGTAGCCGCCGAGGAGCGGGAAGAAGTACACCCCCGCCATGAACAGGTGCATCAGGTACTTCGCCTGGGCCTCCCGCGCACCCGACTCCGGCACGTGGTTGCGCAGCAGGTAGTCGATGAAGAACACCACGAGGATGTTCCGCATCCCGTAGAAGCTGAAGCGCTCACAGGCCTCGTTCCCGATGATGTAGGGAATCTGGGGCGGGAAGCGCTGGGAGGTGGGGGCGGTCGAGGTCTCGGCCATGCCCCCACCCTACCGGGCCCCCTCAGGCTGCGTCCACGCGCTTGCCAATGCGGGCCCGGCGCGCCTTGCCCAGCACGTGCTTGAGGTAACGCCCGGTGTGGCTGGCCTCCACCTTCGCCACGTCCTCCGGCGTCCCGATGGCCAGGATGTTGCCGCCGCCCGAGCCGCCCTCCGGCCCCAGGTCGATGAGCCAGTCCGCGCTCTTGATGACGTCCAGGTTGTGCTCGATGACGAGCACGCTGTTGCCCGCCTCCACCAGCCGGTTGAGCACGGACAAGAGCTTGCGGATGTCCTCGAAGTGCAGGCCCGTCGTCGGCTCGTCCAGGATGTAGAGCGTGCGCCCGGTGGCCACCCGGGCCAGCTCACGGGCGAGCTTGATGCGCTGCGCCTCGCCGCCGGACAGGGTGGGGGAGGGCTGGCCCAGCCGCAGGTAGCCCAGGCCCACGTCGGTGAGCGTCGTGAGCACGCGCATGATGTCCTTGTGCGCGCCGAAGTGGTCCACCGCTTCGCGCACGCTCAAGTCCAGCGTCTCCGCGATGTTCTTGCCCTTGTAGCGTACGCGCAGCGTGGCTTCGTTGAAGCGCTTGCCGTTGCAGACCTCGCAGGGGACGTACACGTCCGCCAGGAAGTGCATCTCCACCAGCTTCACGCCGTCGCCCTCGCACGCCTCGCAGCGGCCGCCCTTGATGTTGAAGCTGAAGCGGCCCGGGCCGTAGCCGAAGGTGCGCGCCTCCGGCGTCATCGCGAACACTTCACGGATGGCGTCGAACACCTTGGTGTACGTGGCCGGGTTGCTGCGCGGCGTGCGGCCAATGGGCCGCTGGTCGATGTCGATGACCTTGTCCAGGTGCTCCAGGCCCTTGATGGACTTGTGCTTGCCCATGGGCTCGCGGCTCTCGTAGAGCGCGCGCGCCAGGGCCGGGTACAGGATTTCGTTGATCAGCGTGGACTTGCCCGCGCCGGACACGCCCGTCACCGCCGTGAAGATGCCCAGCGGGATGTCCGCGTCCACGTTCTTCAGGTTGTTCTCCGTCGCGCCCACGATGGAGATTTGATGCTTGGAGTTCACCGGGCGGCGGGACTCGGGGATTTCAATCTCCTGGCGGCCGGACAGGTACGCGCCGGTGAGGCTCTTCTCGTCCGCCATCACCTGCTTGGGCGTGCCCTGGGACACCACCTGCCCGCCCAGCTCGCCCGCGCCGGGGCCGAAGTCCACCAGGTAGTCCGCCTCCTCCATCGTCTCCTCGTCGTGCTCCACGACGATGACGGAGTTGCCCAGGTCCCGCAGGCGCTTGAGCGTGGTGAGCAGCTTGCCGTTGTCGCGCTGGTGCAGCCCGATGGAGGGCTCATCCAGGATGTAGATGACGCCCGTCAGCTCGCTGCCCATCTGCGACGCCAGCCGGATGCGCTGGCTCTCACCGCCGGACAGCGTGGACGCGGTGCGGTCCAACGTGAGGTAGCCCAGGCCCACGTCCACCAGGAAGGACAGGCGGCTGCGGATCTCCTTGAGCAGCTCCTGGGCGATCTTCTCCTCCTGCGCGCTCAGGCCCATCTGCGTGAGGAAGGTGCGCGCCTCCGTGATGGTCATCCGGCTCAGGTCCACCAGCGTGCGCTGATGCACCTTCACCGCGCGGCTCTCCGGACGCAGGCGCTCGCCCTTGCAGGACGGGCAGGGCTTGTCGCTGAAGTACTTCTGCAGCTCCGCCTTGCGCGCTTCGGACGTGGTCGTCTTGAAGTTGCGCATGGTGCGGGCGAGCAGGCCCTCCCACTCCATGTCGTACTGGCCGTTGTCGCCCCACTGCACGGTGAAGGACTTGCCCTTCGCGCCGTTCATCAGGACGTCTTTCTCCCGCTTGGTCAGCTTCGCGTACGGGACGTCCAGATCAATCTTGAACGCGGACGCCAGGCTCTCCACGAAGTCCGCCGTCCAACCCTCGCCGCGGTTCATGCCGCTGGCCCACGGTTCAATCGCGCCGTCGCGGATGCTGCGTGTCTGGTCCGGCACCAGCAGGTCCGCGTCCATCTCCGGCCGCGTGCCCAGGCCGTTGCAGTCCGTGCACATGCCCAGCGGGTTGTTGAAGGAGAACGACGCCGGCGTCAGGTCCCCGAAGGACAGGCCACACGCGGGGCACGCGTTCAACTCGCTCATCACGCGGTCGGATGCGAGTGTGCCCTTCTCGTCCGTGATGATGAGCGTGCCCTTGCCCTCGCGCAGCGCGGTCTCCACGGAGTCCGTCAGGCGCGTGCGCAGGTCCGGCTTCAACACCAGCCGGTCGATGATGAGCGCGATGTCGTGCTTGGACTTCTTGTCCAGCTCGATGCGCTCCTCCAGCTCACGCACCTTGCCGTCCACGCGCGCGCGGGAGAAGCCGCGCTTCTGCGCCTCCGCCAGCAAATCCTTGTGCTCGCCCTTTCGGTTCGTGACGATGGGCGCCAGCACCTGGAGCTTGGTGCCCGCGGGCAGCTTCATGATCTCATCGACGATCTGCTGCGCGCTCTGCTTGCCCACCTTGCGGCCGCACTGGGGGCAGTGCTGCACACCGATGGAGGCGTAGAGCACGCGCAGGTAGTCGTGCACCTCCGTGACGGTGCCCACCGTGGAGCGCGGGTTGTTGCTGGCCGCCTTCTGCTCGATGGAGATGGTGGGCGACAGGCCTCGCAGCGTGTCGTAGCGGGGCTTCTCCATCTGCCCCAGGAACTGGCGCGCGTAGGAGGACAGGCTCTCCACGTAGCGGCGCTGCCCTTCGGCGTAGAGCGTGTCGAACGCGAGCGAGCTCTTGCCGGAGCCCGACACGCCGGTGAACACCACGAGCTTCTTCTTCGGGATGTCCAGGGAGACGGTCTTGAGGTTGTGCTCCCTGGCACCACGGATGGAAATGACGTCGGGCTCGGACATGGAGGCGCGCTTTATCACTGAAAGGGTGTTCCGGTGCACGCAAAGGCGCACGCCCGGAGAAGTTCAGCAGAAACACCCCAGACCTCCGCCCGCATCCCCACAGCCAGACGGGCACCCCGGCCGTCCTGCGCGCTCCACTCGTCCCCTCTGAAAGTCGCACGGCCCCCGAGGGTAAGGGGTCGGTGTGGCATCGACCGTTTGTGAAGCTTTTGCAGTCGCTTCCACGAAACGTGGAATCTCCTGCTTTACCCGTTAAATGCCGTTCCCCTGCGTGGGCGCCCGTTTGCCGTGTTGGCGGTGTGACGGCGCCTCGTTGGGACGTCCAGGCACCAGGGTTGCACCTTTCCAAGCCGACCGGAGCCACGTGCAGCGCTGTGTGGGGGGACTCCGGTGCCGCGTGTAGGAAGGATGGGACTCTGTATGCGTGGACTCCGATGGCTGGTGTTGGCGTTGGTGGTGGCGGCGGCGGCGGCGTGTGAGCGACCCACTTCACAGCAGGCACGCACGGGCTTCGCGGCGAGGCCGGAGCTCCTGGAGTTCGGCCCCGCCGCGGTGGGGCGCACCAAGACGATGACGTTGCGGCTTGCGAACCAGGGGCGCGCGTCGTACCGCGTGGAGGGGGCGCGCTCGTCGCTGCCCAACGTCAGCGTCCCCGTGTTCGAACCCTTCACGCTGACGGCCGGCGAGGAGCACGAGATTGAAGTGCGCTTCACGCCCGACGTGGAGGGCGCGGTGCAGGGGCAGCTGGAGCTGTTCACGGACGCGTCCGGCGGCGCGGCGACGCAGGTGCCCGTCAGCGGGCGCGGTGTGCAGGCGCTGGTGGAGGTGCCGGAGACGGCGCTCGACTTCGGCAACGTGAACCTGGGGCTGGTGGAGATGCGCGAGGTGACGGTGCGCAACCCCTCCGACGTGGAGAGCCCGCTGGTGGTGTCGGTGGAGGGCGCGGACAAGGATCAGTTCTCCGCGGGCGCGGGGATTCCGTCCACGCTGGCGCCGCATGAGACGCGCAAGGTGCCGGTGGCCTTCAGCCCCGTGCGGCTGGGCAACGCGGAGGCGGCGCTGCACGTGGCCGTGTGCGACGGCTGCGAGCCCGCGGTGGTGAAGCTGACGGGGATGGGCGTGGCCGGCGCGCTGGAGGTGACGCCGCTGCGCGTGGACTTCGGCCGGGTGGCGGTGGGCGCCACCGCCGAGGAGCGCATCACCGTGCGCAACCTGGGCTCCGAGCCGCTCAGCTACAAGGGCGCGTCGCTCCTGGAGGATCCGTCCGGTGTGTTCAAGGTGGTGAGCGCGCCCGCGCTCCCCAACGACGTGCTGACTCCGGGCGCGGTGGTGGAGCTGCGCGTGACCTTCACGCCCGCGGCGGCCGGCCGGGTGCGCGACGGCCGCGTGGAGGTGTCCGTGCGCAAGCCGAAGACGACGTCGCCCGGTCCCAAGGTGACGCTGACGGGCGAGGGCGGCGCGTCGTGCGTGGAGGTGACGCCCGCGCACCTGGACTTCGGGCCGGTGGCCTTCGGCATGACGGCCACGCGCGACGCCACCGTGCACAACCGCTGCCGCGAGGAGACCACCGTCACCGGGCTCCACCTCACCACGCAGGCCGGGGGCTACTTCACGCTCGCGCAGCCGCCGTCGAGCCAGCCGGTGGCGCCGGGGGGCACGCTGACGGTGGGCATCACCTTCAGCCCTCGCGCGGGCGTGGGCAGCGCGAGCAGCGGGCAGTTGGCCGTCACGTCCACCCAGCGCACCTCCAGCGCCACGGACGGCGTGACGCTGTCGGGTGAGGGGAAGAACTTCGCGCCGTGCGAGTACGCGCTGCCGTCGGTGCTGGACTTCGGCCAGGTGCCGGTGGGCTCGGAGGTGGCGCTGGGGGTGACGCTGCGCAACACCGGCACGCAGGCGTGCTTCCTGGCGGGGCTCCAACTCGCGTCCGGGTCGGACCCGGCCTTCCGCGCGACGACGGTGGCCAACAGCGTGCTGGAGCCCGGCAAGAAGGCCACGCTCCTCGTGCGCTTCCACCCGTCCAGCGAAGGGGAGTTCCAGGGGCTCGCGGAGGGCTGGGTGAGCCACCCCACGCGCGGCCACCCGCTGGTGAACCTGGTGGGCAGGGGCGTGCAGGGGTGCTTCTCCGTGCAGCCCACCACGGTGGACTTCGGCATCAGCCGGCTGGCGTGCGGACCGCGCACTCGCGAGTTCATGGCCTACAACGACTGTCCGGGGGACGTGAAGGTGACGGGCATGAAGCTGGAGCAGCCGGGCCAGGAGTTCGCCGTGTCCGGCGCGCTGCCGGCCACGATTCCCGCGGGCGGGCGCGTGAAGCTCACCGCGAAGTACGCGCCCGTGGAGGAGGGGGAGGACGCGGCGACGGTGCGCTTCACGCTGAAGGACGGCGCCGTCTACAACGCGGGGCTCGTGGGGCGGGGCCTGGCGAAGACGGACCAGACGGACCGCTTCGTCCAGCAGTCGGAGGCGCGCGTGGACGTGCTCTTCGTCGTGGACAACTCGGGCTCCATGATGGAGGAGCAGCAGAGCCTGGGGGATAACTTCGCGGCCTTCCTGTCCGCGGCCACCGCCGCGCAGGTGGACTACCGCATCGGCGTCACCACCACCGGCCTGGACCCGTCCCCGGGCGGCTGGTCCGAGTGCCCCGGCGGCGCGCTGGGCGGTGAGAACGGGCGGCTGTTCCCCGTGGACGGCTCCAGCCCGCGCATCATCACGCCGGAGACGCCCAACGCGGCCGGCGTCTTCGCCACCAACACGCACGTGGGCGTGTGCCACTGGAACGAGCAGGGCCTGGACGCGACGCACCGCGCGCTGTCGGATCCGCTGCTCTACGGCCTGGACGACCCGCGCACGCCCCAGGCCAACGACGGCAACGGCGGCTTCCTGCGCGAGGAGGCGAAGCTGGCCATCATCGTCCTGTCGGACGAGGAGGACTTCAGCGCCCAGCCGGTGTCCTTCTACGAAACCTACCTCCTGGCCCTGAAGGGGAACGACCCATCCAAGGTGAGCTTCAACGCCGTGGTGGGCCCGGAGGACCTGACCACCTGCACCACCTCCAGCAGCTCCGGCAGCCGGTACATGGAGCTGGCCCGGAAGCTCAACGGCGTGGTGGACAGCATCTGCACGCCCAACTGGGCCGTGTCGCTGGAGAAGCTGTCGGAGAGCGCCTTCGGGCCCAACCGCGCCTTCCCCCTGTCCGAGCTGCCGGAAGACCCGGGCGCCATCGTCGTCCGGGTGGACGGGCTGCCCGTGACGGATGGCTGGTCCCATGACGCGCGAGCCAACGCCGTCGTCTTCGACCGGCTGCGCGCCCCGGCCCCGGGTGCGGTGGTGGAGGTCACCTATCCGCTGGGTTGCCCGTAGCCGGGGCGGCCATACGTCCGTCACTGGAAAGTGACCGGGGCGGATGACTCGACAGGGCGGGGCGGGAGGCCTTGAGTGACGGACATGCCGCAGGACTCCCTCCTCGTCGCCGCGCTGGGTGACATCCATGGCCGCTTCCACCGGGTGGAGGCGTGGCTGGATGCGCTGGAGCAGGCGCGCGGCCGGAGGGTGGACCTGGTGCTGGCGGTGGGGGACGTGGAGGCCTTCCGCCACGCGGACGACCACCGGCGCAAGGCCGCCAAGCGCGCCATGCCCGCCGAGTTCGCCGGGTACGCGGACGGCATCCGCCGCGTGAAGCGGCCGCTGTACTTCATTGGCGGCAACAACGAGGACTTCGAGGCGCTGCACGACCTGCCCGACGGCGGGGAGCTGGCCCCGGACGTCCACTACCTGGGCCGCGCGGGCCTGCGCACCCTGGGCCCGTTGCGCGTGGCGTACCTGTCCGGCATCCACGCGCCGCGCTTCATCGACCAGCCGCTGAAGCGGCCCACGTCGCTGGATACGGCGAAGCAGGCGGGCTACTTCCGCACGCCGGAGGTGGAGCAGGTGTCCGCGCTGCGGGACGTGGACCTGCTGCTGGTGCACGAGTGGCCCCGGGGCATCGTGCAGAAGGCCCGCGACGAACGGCTGGCCACCGCGCGCCCGCTGCCCTCGCCTTGGATTGGCAATCCGGTGACGCGCAAGCTGGTGGACACGGTGCACCCGAAGTGGGTGCTCTGTGGCCATTCGCACAAGCCCTTCGCCGTGGCGCTGGACTCGCACGGGCGCACGCTGTCGCGCGTGGCGTGTCTGGATCAGGCGGCGCGGCCGGACACCGCCGTCTTCTGGCTGGAGTTCGAGGGGCGCGAGGCGCAGCGCGCCGGCTGGGGTGTCTCCGGCGTTGTCTCCTGGCAAATGGGACAGCGCTGGGGGCTGCACACGCTGCCGCCGCTGGAGGAGTCGGACGGGCCGGGCAGCGTGCCCGCGGACAACGGCGCTACAGCTTGACGACGTCCACGCCCTTGCGCGGCAGCTCCACGCGGAACTCCGTGTAGGGCCCGGTGCCGGAGAGCACCTCCACGCCGCCCTGATGCGCGTGGATGATCTGCTGGACGATGTAGAGCCCCAGGCCCAGGCCTTCTCCCCGGCCCCGGCGCTGCTGGCCGCCCCGGAACGGGTCGAAGAGGAAGGGCAGCAGGTGGGCGGGGATGACGCCCACGTTGGTGATGGTGAAGTGCAGCGCGTCGTCGCGCGTGCCGTCCACGAGGATGCGCACCGGCTCCGCGGTGTCGCCGTGCTGGAGCGCGTTGCCGATGAGGTTGGAGGCCACCTGCGCCAGCCGGTCCGCGTCCCAGTCCCCCACGAGGTCGCCGTCCTGCCGCACCTCGATGCGGTGGCGCGGCCACGCCGTCTGGTGCTCCTGCACCATGCGCTGCACCAGCTGTCCGAAGTCCGTCTCGCCCCGGCGCAGCGGAATCCCGCCGGCCAGCCGCGCGCGCGCCAAGTCCAGCACGTCTTCAATCATCCGGCCCATGCGCTTGCCGGCGGCCATCATCCGCGTGGCCGTCTTCTTCACGGACTCATCGTCCGAGCGGCGCTGGAGCAGGTCCGCCGCGGTGAGGATGGCGGAGAGGGGGTTTCTCAGGTCGTGGCCCAGCACCGCGGTGAACATCTCGTTGAGGCGCAGGGTCTCCGCGAGCGTGTCCAGCTGCTGCGCCAGTTGCTGTTTCTGGCGGTGCATCTGGAAGAAGACCTCCGCCTTGCCGCGCAGCGCGTGGGCCTCCAGCGGCTTGAAGAGGAAGTCCACCGCGCCGGCCTCGAAGCCCTTGAAGGTGCGCCAGGGGTCGCCCCCGCCCGCGGTGACGAAGATGATGGGCACGTCGCGGGTGCGCTCGGAGCCGCGCATCAGCTCCGCCAGCTCGAAGCCGTCCATCTCCGGCATCTGCACGTCCAAGAGCGCGAGCGCGAACTCGTGCCGCAACAGCAGCTCCAGTGCCTCCGCGCCGGAGCGGGCGCAGTACACCTCCACGTCGTCACGCCGCAGCACGGCGGAGAGCGCCAGGAGGTTCTCCTCCAGGTCATCGACGAGCAGGCACTTCACCCGGAACGCCACGGGCAGGGGCTCCTTGCTGAGGACGGACAGGTCAGATAGCACCGCCATCTCCCCATGCCCGGAAGACGGCGGGCATCTGTTCAAGAGGCAGCACGAAGTCCACCGGCCCGGCTGCGAGCGCCGCCTGGGGCATGGTGGGCGAGCGAGCCGTATCGGGCGCCTGCACCAGGGTGACGCCGCCCCGGCGTTTCACCGCCTGGAGCCCCAGCGCCCCGTCCGCGTTGGCGCCCGAAAGGATGACGCCGCCCAGGCGCGGGCCATATAGGGCCGCGGCGGACTCGAAGAGCACGTCGATGGCGGGGCGGGAGAAGTGAACGGGGGCGTCCGCGGACAGCGCGAGCGACGGCCTCTTCGCGTCCCGGTCCACGAGCAGGTGGTAGTTCGGGGGCGCGAAATAGAGGGTCCCGGGCTGGATGGGCTGCTTGTCCCTCGCCTCATGCACCGGCAGCGTGCACCGGGAGGTGAAGACCTCTGGCAGCAGGCTGGGGAGGCTCCGCGGTAGGTGCACGACAACGAGGACCGCGGGCCGGAAGTTCGTGGGCAGCGCGGGCAGCAGGTGTGTCAGGGCATCCACCCCTCCCGCGGACGCACCGATGACGATGGCGTCGACGCGGCCAGCGGGCGGAGCAGGGCGCGGAGTGGGCATGGCGGGTGGGTCCTCCCTAGCGCTTCTGGTAGAGCCGGTCCTCGGGGACGACGGGGGTGAACGAGGCCTCGTGCGAGGAGAAGCGCGGCGATTCGCGCGCACCCAGGCCCAGGAACCCCTTGTGACAGAGGGACTCTTCGAACAATCCCAGCGCGCGCTCCCGCAGCCCGCGGTTGAAGTAGATGAGCACATTGCGGCACGACAGGAGCTGCACCTCTGCGAAGAGGCTGTCGGTGGCCAGGCTGTGGTCCGAGAAGACGATGTGCCCCTTGAGCGACCGGTCGAACACCGCGCCGCCGTACGCGGCGGTGTTGGCGGCGATGCCCAGCAGAGCGAACAGCAGCGCGGATCCGCTCAGGGTGACGGCGAGGGACAGGTTGGCGGACGCCTGGAACTCCCCGTAGCGGCTCGTGAGGAGCGAGCGTTCCTCCAGCGCCATCTCCTCCACGGTGGCGCGGATGGTACGCATGGCGGCCATGCCGCGATCCTCCTTCACCACGGCGATGGCCTGCCGGCCCTCACCGCGCAGCTGCAGGTCCACGGTCTCCTGCAGTTCCGCCAGCTTCTCCGTGACCGCACCCTCCAGCCGCTCCAGCCGCTCCAGCTGCACGGCGCTGTCGGCGATGAGCCCGCGAAGCTCCGCGAGCTTCTCCGGCAGCGTCTTCTTCGCGAGGGTATAGGGGCTGAAGTAGCTCTCCGCGCCTGTGAGGAGGAAGCCGCGCTGGCCCGTTTCCGCGTCCTTCACGGTGGACAGCACCTCCGCCAGCTTCGCCGCGATTGTGAGCGTATGCGTCACCATCTGGCCCGTGGCCGCGCGCGTCTTGAGGGTGCGGTAGGAGATCAGGGCGATGGCGAGCACGGCCAGCACCGCCACGTCGAAGCCGGTGAACGTGGAAGGGGGCAGCGCCGGCCCGAAGCGCTCGATGCGCGGAGCGTCCTTCACGTGGGCCGGACTCAAGGACACCGCCCCGGGACGCACGGAAGGGAAGCAGTGAGGATGGAGCCCACGGAACGAACCCGTCCGACGAAGGTGAACGGATTGACTACCATGTCAGCAGGGTACGTCCGGGACCCGAGGCGCCGAAGTGTCGCCTTGTGCGCGCCCGGCGAAGGGTCGTGGCCCGCGAGGGTGCCAGCAGTTCGTCAACCCAGGCCGCGACCCGAAGTTCCCCAAGCGGACACGCGCATCGAGGAGTGTCCGTGGCCCGCGACGTCGTTCACGCGCGAAGCCCCAAGGTGGGGCACGGGTAGAGCCGACCGCCCGGGCCCGGTTGCCGCGAAACCTGTCCGACAGTCGGACAGGTTCGCGCCGCACGAAGCCCGAGGACGCGCACCTCGCGGAGCGCAGCGGTGGATGGCAACCAGTGCGCATTCGCGGGTGCCAAGGCCGGTTCATGATCAGAGGCGCCCGCCCGGGCCCGGCTGCCGCGAAACCTGTCCGACTGTCGGACAGGTTTCAACCGCATGAAGCCCGAAGCCGCGCGCCCCACTGCGACGGACTGCAACGGAGTGCGTGCACGGGCGCCAGGACAGGACCACGAGCAGATGCGTCCGCCCGGGGCCGGTTGCCGCAGAACCTGTCCGACTGTCGGACAGGTTTCCGCCGCATGAAGCCCGAAGCCGCGCCGGACCGACAGGGGCACAACGTCATGCGTGCGCGGATACCAAGTTGGGGCCACGGACAGGGGTGCCCGCCCGGGACCGATTGCCTCAAAACCTGTCCGACAGTCGGACAGGTTTTCGCCCCATGCGGCCCGGGGGCGCGCTGGCCCGGCAATCGACGCGGAGGGGGCTCGAACGTCCATGTCAGACCCCTGTGGTTGGATGGCGATGCTGGGACGAGGAGGGGGAATGGGGATGGGAC
>NZ_RAWN01000132.1:0-28193 GCF_003668895.1 Corallococcus sp. AB045 | reverse complement strand
GAGACAGGCTTTGGGGCGACGTGGAGCTGGCGGCGCGGGACCGGGGCGGCAAGGTGCTGGCCACCACGGCGGACGCCCCTCACCTGCTGGCCACGGTGCTGGTGGCCCGGGGTGACTTCGCGGCGCGCTATCCGGACGCGGTGCGGCGGGTGCTGCGGGGGCTGCTGGACACGGGGCAGGGCGTGCTCAAGTCCCCGGCGGCCGGGGCGCGGCTCCTGGGAGAGGTGGCGCCCTACCTGGGGGACCCCTCGGAGGCCATCCGCAGCGCGCCGCCCGCGACACTGGCGGACAATCGGGCCTTCTTCGGACTTTCCGGCGAGGCGCCGGTTACCTATGACGAGCTCTTCCAGAGCGCCGCGGCGCTCTTCCAGAAGCTCAATCGCGGGACGGCGCCCCCACCGGCGGAGGACACGCGGGACCTGGGCGCGCTGAAGTACGTCTCCGAGGCACGGGGGCCCTGAAGCGGGCCGGAAGAGGGAAGGGGAGTCGGACGTGGCGAAGACACCGAACTACATCAAGGCCGCGTTCCTCCTGCCGGCCAACCTGGTGGGGCTGACGACGGCGGCCATGTCCAGCGCCGTGACGCAGGAGCCGCTGCCCATGATGGTGGCGCTGGGCGTGGAGGGCGTCTACCTGGCCGTCCTGTCGTCCATGAAGCGCTTCCAGCGCGCCGTGCGGGCGCAGCAGCCGGACAACCCGGAGGCCGCGCGCGCGGCGGTGGACTCGCTGCTCGCGGACCTGGCGCCGTCGCAGCGCGACCACTACCAGCAGCTGGTGGGGCTGAAGGAGAAGATCCTCGCCAACTACCGCAAGCTGCCCGCCGGGCGCGTGCTGGCCGCGAGCAGTGAGCCCAAGCTGGACGCGCTGCTCACGTCCTTCCTGCGGCTCATCTCCGCGCTCAACCAGTACCGCACGTACCTCAGCGGGTCCGACCGGGAGCACCTGACCTCCGAGGTGGCGGCGCTGGAGGCGGAGGTCGCGGACGAAGCCAACCCGCGCCTCAAGGACGTGAAGGGCAAGCGCGTGGAGATCCTGCGCAAGCGCCTGATGCGCTTCGAGCAGGCGGGCGAGAGCCGCGAGGTGGTGAGCCACCAGCTGGCGGGCATCGAGGACCTGCTGCGGCTGACGCACGAGCAGTCCATCGCCATCCGAGACCCGGAGAGCGTCAACCGGCAGCTGGACGTGCTCTCCGCGGAGACGGAGGCCACGGACGAGACCGTGCGTCAGATGGAGCGCTTCCTCGACTTCACCGAGGAGACCTCCGCGCCCCTGCCGCACGGCGGCACTCGCGTGCGGTAGGGCGGGCACGGGCCCGGACGGGCACCTGTTCACCGTGGCACCTTGCGACCCTGGCGGGGGCCTTGGACGGCGCACGAATAGATTGACTCTCCGGCGCAGGCATCCTGTCCTGACGCCCATGCTCCGCCGCGTTGGATTCCTCCCGTTGGTCCTGCTGTTGGTCGTGTTCGCCGGCTGCTCGCGCTGCGGGAAGGAGGCGGCCGGGCCCGCGGATTCGCCCCGGGGCGTGTCGCGCTACCTGCCGCGCACCGCGCAGGCGGCCGTCGTCATCGACGACCTGGGCACGCTGGGCGAGAAGCTCGCGCGCTTCCAGAACCTCAAGGTGGCCTCGTTCGTCGCGCAGCTGCAGAACTTCCCCTCCGCGGAGCGCTACGTGTCCGCGGTGATGCGGCAGGTGGGCGTGGACCTGCGCAGCAGGAAGGCGCTGGAGGACGCGGGCATCGACCCGAAGCGCGGCGCGGGCGCGGCGTTCCTCGGCGGCACGCAGGCGGTGTCCGTCCTGGGAGTGAAGGACGCGGACAAGCTGAAGACGACCTTCGCCACCTTCGCCCGCACGCGCCTGGGTGCGACGGAAGAGAAGGACGCGAAGGTGGACGCCGGGCGGCTCGTCACCTTCAACCGCCCGGGCTCCACGGAGCCCCTGCTGGGCATGCTCTTCCTCAAGCACGACCTGGTGCTCCTGTCCGCGGGCGCGGCGGTGTCTCGGCTGTCGGAGCTGGCGGTGATGCCGGAGGAGCAGTCGCTGGCGAAGGAGCCGGTGCTGGAGGCGTCCCTCAAGCGGCTCTCCGGTGACCGCGACTTCCACGTGTGGCTGCCGGGCGGCAGGGGCCTCTTGCCCGCGGGCAGCGTGCAGGGCATCACCTTCACGGGCCACATCGAGGAGCGCGCGGTGACGCTGCGCGCGGACGCGCCGTGGCCGGACACGCAGGCGTCGCTCGCGGCGCTGGAGCCCAAGGGCGGCGAGTCGCTCGCGGGCTGGCTGCCGCAGGACAGCTTCTTCGTGGCGCGCTTCCGCGGCGACCCGGCGCAGCTGGACGGCGTGTGGCCGTACCTGGCCGGCTCGCAGGTGACGCGCGCGGTGCAGGAGGCGGGCTTCAACGTGAAGACGGAGGTGCTGGACAACCTCAAGCCGGGCATGGTGCTCGCGCTGTCGCTGTCACCCAACGTCAACCTGTCCTCGGGCATGCCGGACCTGGACCTGCGGCGCACCAACCCCTTCCGCTTCGTCAACCTGGTGGCGCTCGCGGAGGTGAAGGACGTGGCCAGGGGGCAGTCCACGCTGGACAAGGTGCCCGGCTTCGCGGGCGGCTTCGGCGCGAAGGTGGAGCCCACGGACGTGAGCGGCCAGAAGGCGTACCTCACGTCGTACCGCGCGGGTGAAGGCGCGCACTTCGCGCTGTCCAAGGACGGCAAGCTGCTGCTCGCGGCGCCCAAGGCGCGCCTGGAGTCCACCCTGGCCTCGCTCGCGCAGCCGGCGGGCACGGGCCCCGTGTCCGAGGACCTGAAGTCGGTGGGCAAGGACGCCGCGCTGGTGGTGCTGCTGGACCTGCGCCGGCTGGCGGACGCGGTGAAGTCGCTGCCGTCCGCCGCGTGGGGCATTGGCGGCTTCGCCATCAAGGCCACTACGGTGCGCTGGCTGGACGCCACGGACGACCTGCGCGCGGTGACCATGGCCCTGTCGCGCAAGGACAAGGCGCTGCAGGCCGAAATCTCCCTGCGGCTCACGCCCGCTCCCGCCACCACCACGACCACCCCGGCCACGCCTTGATCCACGCGCGCGATGTCGTGAAGGAGTACGAGGACGGCGATGGCTCGCGCGTGCGCGTCCTGGACGGCGTGTCGCTGGACGTGGAGGCCGGGGACTTCGTCGCGGTGGTGGGCGCGTCTGGCAGCGGCAAGTCCACGCTGCTGCACCTGTTGGGCGGCCTGGACGTGCACTACCAGGGGCAGGTGGAGGTGGGCGGCGTGAAGCTCACCGGCCTGCGCGACAAGGAGCTGGCGCGCTTCCGCAACACGCACGTGGGCTTCGTCTTCCAGTCCTTCCACCTCATCCCCAACCTGTCCGCGCTGGAGAACGTGCTGTTGCCCTCGCACTTCGGTCCGGCCACTCCGGACGGGCGCAAGCGCGCGAGCCAGCTGCTGGAGCGCGTGGGTCTGGGCTCCAAGCAGGACCGCGCGCCGGTGCGGCTGTCCGGCGGCGAGCGCCAGCGCGTGGCCATCGCCCGGGCCCTCTTCGGCGGCCCGAAGCTGCTCCTGTGTGACGAGCCCACGGGCAACCTGGACGCGGCCACCGGCGCGGGCGTCATCCAGCTCTTCCAGGAGCTGCACAAGGAAGGGCTCACGGTGCTGACCGTCACCCACGAGGAGCGCATGAGCGCGGTGGCGCGGCGGGTGCTGCGGCTCAAGGACGCGCGGCTGGTGGAGGAATCCCCCGCGTCGGAAGCCCTGGCGTCGCGAGGTGCCCCGTGAGGTTCGACGCACTGTCGCGACTGGTGCGGTTGTCCCTCGCGCGTGAACGCAAGGGCGCGTTCTTCTCCGCCTTCGGCGTGGCCATGGGCGTGGGCGCGCTGGTGTTTTTCGTGGGCCTGGGGCTGGGCGTGGGTCAGGTCATCCGCGAGCGCATCTTCCCCACGGACTCGCGGCTGGTGGACGTGGTGCCCCCGGCGGTGTCGCTGGGCCTTCTGGGCGGCGGCAAGCTGGACGCGGCCGCGGTGGAGCGCCTGGCCGCGCTGCCCGGCGTGGAGACGACGTACCGGAAGATGAACGTCCGCGTGCCGGCGGTGACGCGCTACGACGGCGTGTTCTTCGGCTCTCGCCTGCGCATGGGCATGGAGGTGCTCGCGGTGGGCGTGGACCCCGGCCTGGTGCAGAAGGACGTGGGGCTGCCGGAGGCGAAGGACTTCAAGGACCCGGGGGAGGGCAAGGCCATCCCCGCGCTCATCTCCACGCGCCTGTTGGAGCTGTACAACAAGACGTTCGCGCCCGCGCGCAAGCTGCCGCAGCTGTCCGCGGAGATGCTCATCGGCTTCGGCTTCCCGGTGGAGTTCAACCGCTCCTACGTGGCGGCCACGTCCGGCGGGCCCACCACCACGCAGCAGGCGCAGGTGGTGGGCGCGTCCGACCGGGCCATGCTCGCGGGCATCACCATCCCGCTGGACACGGCGGTGCGCATCAACCGCGCTTCTGGCGCGGACGCGGACAGCTACTCCGGCGTCACGCTGGTGGCCGCGGACCCTTCACGCGTCCCGGAGCTGGTGGAGGCGGTGAAGGGGATGGGCTTCGAAATCGATGATCAGGAGCGCCGGCTGGCGGAGAACGCGGGCGCGGCGGTGGCGCTCACCACGTCCGCGCTGGCGCTTCTCTCCATCCTCATCTGCGTGCTGGCGGCGGTGAACATCGCCCACGCCATGTCCTCGTCCGTGCGCGCGCGGGCCAAGGAGATTGGCGTGATGCAGGCGGTGGGCGCCTCTCGCGCGGACGTGCGCGCCATCGTGCTGGCGGAGGCTGGCGTGGTGGGCGTGCTGGGCGGTGCGGCGGGCACGGCGGCGGCGCTGGTGCTGGCCTTCATCGTGGACCGGCTCGCGAAGGGCTACCTGCCCAACTTCCCCTTCAAGCCGGAGAGCTTCTTCTCCTTCCCCGCGGCGGTGGTGCTGGGCGGGGTGCTGCTGGGGCTCGTGGCCGCGCTCGCCGGGGCGTACTTCCCCAGCCGCCGCGCCGCCGCCACGGATCCGGCCAGGACGCTGGCGGGATGAGCGGCCCTTCGCGCAAGTCGTTCCTGACCAACGTCCTGTGCCTGGGGGCGCTCGGGTGGATCTACGGGGGCGACCTCTCGGATGCACTGAGCGCCCGGACCGCGGAGGTCTCCGCGCTCCTGACGCCGCCGTCCGCCGTGCGCGCCAGCGTCGTGCTGGGGCTCGCGGGCGTGGGCCTGGCCGTGTTCCTCGCTGGACTGCTGCGAAAGAGGCCGGAGGGCTTCAAGGGCTACCGGCTGCTGCCCATCCTGCTCGTGATGGCGCTCTTCCTGGACCTGGTGCTCGCGGAGGGCCGCACGCCGCTGGACTCGCCGGAGATGGCCGCCGTGGCGCTACAGCGCTTCCAGGGCGAGGCCCAGAAGCTGGCCACGGTGGAGGCCGTGCCCGCGCGATCCCAGGTGCTACAGCCCCTGGTGGACGCGCTGGGCTCACCGCCGTACCTGGAGCGCGGGTCGTCGGTGCCGGCCTATACACTCCAGGTGCGCACGGACTGCGAGGGTCCCGTCCATGACGCGCCCGGCACCCGGGCCGGTACGCTGCTCTACTGCGTGGCCCGGGACGGCAAGCAGGCCTGGGTGACGCTGGTGGGGCTGCCCGCCGAGGTGCGCTTTGGTGCGCCCGCCGTGCTCTCCCACCGGGGAGAGCCGCGCGTCGCCGTCGTGCGCGCCCAGCTCCCCGCGGATCCCGAGGAAAATGACGTCCTGCCGGGCTTTGACCTGGAGATCCCCACCGTGGATGGGGGCGCGGCGGCGTCCCCTTCGCCCTGAGTCGGGGTCGCCTGGGGAGCAAGCGGGCGGAAATAGGTCCGCGCGCGCGGTTGACCCTTTGGAGCCGCGATCGATAGGCTCCCTGCAAGGACTCGACCCCCACACACAGTGACGACCTCTCAACCGAAGCGGCAACCCATCCCGTTCGGGAAGTATCTCCTCCTGGACCGCGTCAACATCGGCGGCATGGCGGAGGTCTGGCGCGGCAAACAGTTCGGCGCCAGTGGCTTCGAGCGGCTCGTCGCCATCAAGCGCATCCTGCCGAACATCGCCGAGGATGAAGAATTCATCTCGATGTTCATCGATGAGGCGAAGATCAGCGTCCAGCTGACTCACGCCAACATCGCGCAGATCTACGAGCTGGGGCAGATCGCCAGCAGCTACTTCATTTCGATGGAGTACATCCCCGGCAAGGACATGCGGGCCATCTTCGACCGCTGCCGGAAGAAGGGTGAGCCCGCGCCGGTGCCGCTGGTCGCCTTCTGCGTGGCGAAGATGTGCGAGGGCCTGGACTACGCCCACCGCAAGAAGGACGGGATGGGGCGCGACCTCAACATCGTCCACCGCGACATCTCGCCGCAGAACGTGCTCGTGTCCTTCGAGGGCGAGGTCAAGGTCATCGACTTCGGCATCGCGAAGGCGGCGGGCAAGGCCACCAAGACGCAGGCCGGCATCCTCAAGGGCAAGTTCGGCTACATGAGCCCGGAGCAGATCCGCGGCCTGCCGCTGGACCGCCGCTCGGACGTGTTCGCCATCGGCGTGTGCCTCTACGAGATGCTCACCGGCGAGCGCCTCTTCGTGGGCGACAGCGACTTCAGCGTGCTGGAGAAGGTGCGCAAGGCGGAGGTGCCGTCGCCGTCCACGTACAACCGGCGCATCCCGGAGGCGCTGGAGCGCATCGTCCTCAAGTCGCTCGCGAAGGACGTGGAGGAGCGCTACCAGTACGCCAGCGAGCTGGGCGACGACCTGCAGCGCTTCCTGCTGACGAACGACTCCATCTTCGGCCGCAAGGACCTCATGCAGTACATGAAGTCCACGTTCGCCGAAGAGGTGGAACGCGAGAAGCAGCGCCTGGCTGAGTACGCGGACATCCGCGCGCCGGACGGCATGCTGGCGGCCATCGAGGCGGGCTTCAGCGGCCCGTCCCCGGTGCCCACGCAGAGCATGACCAACATCCCGGCGGTGGCGCCCTCCGCGCCCCCCGTGGAGCCCGTGTCCGCGCCGCCGCCACGCGCCTCCAACTCCGGTGGCACCGCGCAGGGCGCGCGCCGCTCGCCCACGCTCGCGGCGCTGCCCAAGCTGACCGCCGCGCCGGCCGCGCCCTCGCCCAAGGAGGACGAGGAGCTGGCGACGCAGATGGTGGACCGCGACGCCGTCTTCAACGACTCGCCGGAGCCCACCACCCAGCCGGGCGCCGCCATTGGCCGCGCCATCACGCCGCTGGAGTCCCCGGCCGCGCCCGACGACGACGGAGAGGACGTGGCGGGCCGCACCGCGGTCATCCCGCCGCCCTCGTCGCTGCCCCAGCCTCCGGCGCCGCCGCGCCTGTCGCAGAACAGCGCGCCGGTGCTGAGCGCCGCGCCGCCGCGTCCGTCGCTGACGAACGTGCCCACGCTGATGGCCAACGACGGGCCCATGCCCCGTCCGACGCCGAACCGGGGCAGCGACGGTCCACCGCCGCGCCTCCACCGGCCGGACCCGCTGCCGGAAACGATGCCGCGTCCGCCCGCGCCCCCCGTCGTCAACAACGGGAACGCGTCGCGTCCGCCCGTGAAGGAAGGCCGCCAGAGGAACGCGCCCGAGCCGGAGGCGCCTGCCCGGAGCCTGGGCTTCAAGGGCATGGACAAGCGGCTGCTCTACGGCGCCGTGGGTCTGGCCTCGCTGTTCCTGCTGGTGGGCGTGGCCCTGGTCTTCTCCCCGAGCAAGCCCGCGCAGGGCTACGTGATGGTGGAGCTGAAGACGCTGGAGGCGAAGGACACCGCGATGGTGTCCATCAACGCGGGGCTTCCGGAGAAGTTCCCCCCCAACGGCTTCGCCCTCAAGCCCATGTCCGTGGGCAACGTGCTGGTGGTGGTGACCGCTCCGGGCTACGAGGCCTTCAACCAGTCCGTCATGGTGTCCGAGGGAACCAACGCCACGCAGGTGCCGGTGGTCCTCAGGCGGCAGGCGCGCTCGGTGGTCGTGGTCTTCAAGACCCAGCCGGAAGACGCCGAGGTGAAGATCGACAACCAGGTCGCCCGGAAGCAGGGCGTTCGCGAGCAGGTGCTCCGGGACTTCTCGCTCAGCAACGACGCTCCGCTGGTGGAGGTCACCGCCCCCGGCTACGTGCCCTTCATCAAGAAGATGGCCGTGAACAACAACGGCCTGGACGTGTTGGCGAACCTGGAGCGCGCGCCCGTGGAGGTGCGGATCGAGTCCACGCCCGGGGGCGCGGCCATCTACCAGGGCAACAAGGACCTGGGCGCCGTCACCCCGGCCACCATCCGGGTGCCGTGGGACACGCGTAGGCTCACGCTGAAGGCGAAATGCCACGCGGACGAGGACGTATCCGTGGGCACGCCGTCCCCGGCGGGTTCCACGGTCAAGGTGGATGCGACCCTGAAGAAGCAGGCGCGCTGCCGCGATTAGCGGCACCGCGGTCCTGACGCTTAAGAGGTAGCCTGGGGGTCCTCCCCCCGGATGTCCCTGGGGGGAGCGGCGCCGGAGGGATTTCCGTGACGAAGGTGCGTAAGGTGAACAAGGCGGATCCGCTGGCGGATCTGCCCCGGTGGGCGCAGCAGCTGGCGCGCAAGTACTACACGAAGACGGTCAGCACCTTCCTGCTGTACGGGGCCGTGAGGGACCTGCAGCCCCTGCAGCTGGAAGACGGCGGGCGCGGCTTCGGGACGCTGAAGACGTTCCTGTCCGAGGAGCTGTTCGGCGGGCGCGACCACGTCCTCTTCTACGACCGCTCGTCGGGCATCCGCTCCGCGACGCCGGAGACGCAGAAGGACCTGGCGCGGGCGATGACCGGCTACGACGCCATGTACGGCACGGACTACGCCAAGGTCATGCCGCGCGACCCGGGCCGGGCGCTCCAGATTCTGGAGAACTTCCTGCGCATGCGCCTGAGCGAGGGCCGCTCGCTGGCGCTCATCATCGACTACGCGGAGACGCTGGTTCCGGGCGGGGAGATGAGCCACCTGTCCGCGGAGGACCGCTTCGTGGTGGCCACGCTGGACAAGTGGGCGCACGACCCGCAGTTCCTGGCGGGCGACGTGTCGGTGGTGCTGCTGGCGGAGAACCTGTCGGACGTGTCGCCGCGCATCAGCCGCAACCCGTACGTCGCGCCCATCGAGCTGCCGCTGCCCACGGAGGAGGAGCGCCTGGAGTACGTGCGCTCCAAGCTGGAGGGCAAGAAGCTCCAGTCGGTGTCGGAGGTGCCGGTCGCGGGCCTGGCGAAGATGACGGCCGGCCTGTCTCGCATCAACCTGGACCGCGTGCTCACGGAGGCGCTGGAGCGGGAGGTGCGCATCACTCCGGAGATGCTCAAGGAGAAGAAGAAGGAGCTCATCCAGGCGGAGTGTCACGGCCTGCTGGAGTTCATCGAGCCCGCGCACACGCTGGACGCGGTGGCGGGGCACGCGCCCGCCAAGCAGATGCTGCGGCAGGCGGCGTCCGCGCTGAAGAAGGGCCGCATCGAGGTCATGCCCATGGGCTACCTGGTGAGCGGACCGGTGGGCACGGGCAAGACGTTCATGGTGAGCTGCTTCGCCGGGGAGATTGGCATCCCGGTGGTGAAGTTCCTGAACTTCCGCAGCCAGTGGCAGGGCGTGACGGAATCGAACCTGGAGAAGATCTTCAACCTGCTGAAGGCCCTGTGGCCGGTGGCGGTGATGGTGGACGAGGCGGACACCTTCCTCGGCAACCGCGACTCCGGCGGGGACTCCGGGACGAGCAGCCGCATCTTCGGCTCCATCGCGTCCTTCATGGGCAACACGCAGTACCGCGGCAAGATTGTCTGGTTCCTGCTGACGGCGCGCCCGGACCTGCTGCCCATCGACCTGAAGCGCCAGGGCCGCGCGGAGGAGCACCTCGCGCTCTTCTATCCGCAGACGGATGAAGAGCGGAACGAGCTGTTCCAGGCGATGAGCAAGAAGACCGGCGTGTCCGTGGAGGGCGTGGAGTCCTTCGCCGCGCTGATTCCCGGCGGCGTGCGCGCCTTCAGCGGCGCGGACATCGAGGCGGTGATGGTGCGCTCGAAGTTCCGCGCGCTGGCGGAGGGACGTGACCAGGTGACGAAGGACGACCTGGCCGCGGTGCTGGCGGACTTCGTGCCGCCCAGCTACCCGCTGGAGATTGAGATGCAGAATCTGGTGGCGGTGCAGGAGTGCACCAGCCGGGCGCTGCTGCCGGAGAACTTCCGCAAGCTGGACCGCGACTACATCAGCAAGCGCGTGCGGGAGCTGAAGATGCTCCTCGAAGAACAGTAGAGCGCTAGCCAACGGTGACGGGGACGCCCAGGTGCGGGTCCTGGAGCGTCTCCACCACCGCGATGCGGTCGCCCACGGCGAGCGCGTCATGCAGCACGAGGATGTCCTCGTTCGCGTGGCGGATGCAGCCGTGGGACACGTCGCCGCCAAGCAGGGCGGGGGCGCTGGTGCCGTGCAGCTCCTCTCCGCTGCGCTGTCCATCCGCCCAGGACAGGTCCAACAGCCGGGCGCCGAACACGTGCCGGTCGTTCCACAGCCGCGCTCCCGCGTCCTCGGTGGCCACCTGATCCAACTTCGCGCGGACGACCTTGAGGCCCGGATGCGTGGGCGTGGCGGCGGTGCCCACCGCGTTGGGGAAGATGTCCACGAGTTGCCCCGTCGGGTCGAAGAGGAAGGTGCGGTGCTCGCGCAGCGCGATGACCACGCGCACGGGCTGGCCCGCGTAGAACGGAGAGGGCAGGGCGCGCGACTGACCCCGTGAGCCCGGAGCCGGAGCGAGCACCTCCAGGGCCTTCAGCGTGGCGGCGTCGAGCACCCCACTGGAGCGCAGGCCCGCATGCACCTGGAAGTTGCGGAGCGCGCGGGCCGTGTCCGGGCCGTAGCGTCCGTCCGCGCCGCCGTACAGCGCGAACCCCATGTCCATGAGCGCGCCCTGCACCGAGCGAAGTCCGTCTCCTTTCGAGCCTGTGCCCAGCACCGTCGCGCCGGACGCTACGTCCGCGAGCTGAGGCGACCCTGCGAAGCGGGGATGCTCCAGGCCGCCTGCCACCGGAACCGCCGCGCGCGAGAGAGCGATCCCGGGCACCGTCTCGGCCGCGGTACCAACCGTCACCGCACGCGCCGCATCCACCTGCGTTGCCGGTGCAACCAGCGCCGTCACCCGCGAGGCACGCGCCGCATCCACCTGCGTTGCCGGTGCAACCAGCGCCGTCACCCGCGAGGCACGCCGCGCCTCCTCCTGCGTGACGACGGTCGCCGCCGTGCTTGTCGCGATGTCGCGAGCGCGCTCCTCCTGCACGGACACCCCGTCGGACAGCGGGGCGACGGAAAGCCCCCGCGATGCCGAGCCCGCGGCCGGAACGGGCCCGCTGAAGCGCGTCAGCGAATTGCCACCAGAGACCGTCCTGTCCCCCGGACGTTCGACTCCACGGGGCAGGACGGACAAGACAGGCGAGGACTCACGCGTGTCGGGCGTTTCAGAGGGAAGAAGCGGTGACTCTCGAAGCAGTGCGGATGCGAGCATGGCGCCGGGGACTGCAAGGTCCCGGCCGTCGCGCCATGCCCGGGTGCCACACTACGGCGCGCTCAGCGACAGCAGCTTGCCGGTGGGCACCGTGCGGTGGTCCTTGATGTGGTTCCACTTCATGATGTCCTGGACGGACACGTTGTAGCGCTGCGACACCGACCAGAGCGTCTCGCCCTCGGCCAGCGTGTGCACCTTGCCCTTGGGGCCCACGGGCGCCTGTCCCGCCACGGCGTTGGCCACCACGATGGTGCCGCCGCGCTCCTCCACCTTCGCCGGCGCCGCGCCCTTGGACTCCGTCGGCCACACCGCGAGCAGCGTGCCCAGCGACAGCGTGCGGTTGCGCTTGGGCAGGTTGTTCCACTTCTTCAGGTCGTCCACCGACACCTGGAAGCGGTTGGCGATGAGCCACAGGCTGTCGCCTTCCTGCACGCCGTAAGTGATGCGCGTCTTGCCATCCACCTTCTCCGTCTTCACCGGACCGGCCGCCACGGGGCCCCGAGGCGTGCCCGCCGGAACCTCGTCCTCCGGCCGCGTCGCCACCACGCCGCTGCGCCGCGCCTGCGCCACCTTCGCCGCCAGCGCGCCGCCAACCCCCGCGTCACCGCTGCCACCCCGGCCGTTCGCCGGCACCGGAATCACCAGCTCCGCGCGCACCTTCAACACCCGCGCGCTCTTCAGCCGGTTCATCTGGAGGATGGCCTCCGCCGCCGTGCCGTACTTCTGGGCAATCTGCGACAGCGTGTCGCCCTTCTTCACCGTGTGCACCCGGAACGTCAGCCGGTCCGCCGGTGACAGTTTCGCCAGGTTCTGCGCGAAGAGCGTCGTGGTGCCGCGAGGCAGCTTCAGGGTGTAGGGCTTCGCGGCCGTCGCCGGAGGCGTGCACCAGCGCTTGAGCTCCGGGTTCAGCTCCTGCACGTCCGTCACGCTCACCCCGGCCGCGCGCGCCACCACGTCCAGGTCGGTCGCGTCCGTGAGCTTCACCTCGTCGTACTCCAGCGTGGACTCGTACTGGAACTCCTCCTCGGAGAAGCCGAACGCGGTGGGGTTCTTCGCCACCAGCGCCGCGGCGATGAGCTTGGGCACGTAGTGCTTCGTCTCCTTCGCCAGCCCGGGCTCCTCCGCCAGCACCCAGAAGTCGTTCGTCCCGTAGCGCGCCACCATCTTGCGCACCCGGTACGAGCCCGTGTTGTAGCCCGCCCACGCCAGGTACCAGTGGCCCAGCTCGCCGTAGAGGTCCTTCAGGTATGACGCCGCCGCGTGCGTGGCCTTGATGGGGTCGCGCCGCTCGTCCACCCAGAAGTCCTGCTTGAGGCCGTACTGCTTGCCCGTGCTGGAGATGAACTGCCACGGCCCGGCCGCGTGCGCCCACGAGTACGCGTTCGCGGAGAAGCCGCTCTCAATCATCGCCAGGTACACCGTGTCCCGGGGCAGGCCCTTCGCCTCCAGGATGGGCTGCATCACCGGCAGGTAGCGCGTGGAGCGCGCCATCCACTTGCGGAACCACTTGCGGCCGGGGCCCTGGAAGAACTGGATGTACTCGGCCACCCGCGGCTGCATGTCCACGGGGATGTCGTAGCGGTCCTTCACCTGCGAAATATCGAAGCTCGCCAGGTCGGTGATGCGCGCCAGCGGCGGGGCGGTGTCGTCCTCGCGGAAGGTGGGCTCCTCCAGCGCGTCCAACATTCGCAGCCGCAACGGGTTCGTCAGGCCCAGCCGCCGCAGCGACTGCATCATCTCCGCGTTCGGCTTCGCCTCCGGGTCCAGCGTCGCGCCCTCCAGCGCGCGCAGCTCCTCCAACTCGGCGGACTCGTTCTCCACCTCCTCCGTCTCCTCGCCTTCCTCCATGGGAGCGGGGGGCGTGGCCAGGCTGCCGTCCGCCGTCAGCGAGGGGGCCTGCGAGGAGGGCACCGCATGCACGCCGGGCGGCGGCACGGGTGACGGCGCCACGCCCTGCGAGGAGGGAACCGAGGCCAGGGCAAGCAGGAGCAGAGAAAGCGGCATGGGAACGCCAGGCGAGGTCGCCCAGAAGCAGGCGAAGCCCGCAGTATTCGCCAGCTTTCTTGACAGTCAAACAACAAGTCGCTCGGTATGCCCCCGGGAAGGACCCACCGTAGGAGCGAGCGACCCTAGTTCGCCGGAGGCTCTCCTGCCTGCCCGCTCTTCCCCGTTCCGCCATGGCCGGGACCGAGGATGCGAGGCAGGTAGGTGGCGAAGTCGAAGTGCGGCGAGTTCTCCGTGTTGTGGCAGGTGACGCACACGGCCTGTCCCGGCTTGCCCACGATGGTGGCCGGGCTCGGCGCGTCGACGTGCTTGGAGCCTGGACCGTGGCAGCTCTCACAGCCCACGTCCTCGCGGCCCGCCACCTTGTCCAGCCGGCACACGCCGCCGGGCTTCTGCCAGGCGGTGATGTGACAGCCCACGCAGTTGAGGTGGTGCTGCTTGCCCACCTCCTCCAGCGTCTCCCATGCGTGGTGGTGCTTCGTGCGTTCCCACACGCCGGTCGCGTCCGGGTGGCAGTCCGCGCACACCGCGCTGCCGACGAAGCCCGCCTGGCCCTTCGGAGGCGCCGGGCAGTCCTGGCCATGTTCCTTCGCCCACGCGAGGTTCAGCTGGCCCACGTTCGCGTCGTACGCCTTCACCAGCGCCTGCGCGTCCGGCGCGGTGGGCAGGTTCGACTCCAGCGGCAGGAAGCGCAGCGCGAAGCCGTTGACGCCGTCGGTGGGCGCGGGCGGCGCGGTGAGCATGCCCTGCTTGCGCGCGGAGAGCTCGTCGCGCTTGCCCTGCTTCAGCGTCTTCAGGTTCGGGTCGATGCCGGGCCGGGCGATCTCCTTGTCCAGGAGCGCGATGCGCTGCTCCAGCGCTGTCACTTCCCGCTCCACGTCCCCCTGCGAACGCTGCGGGATGAAGGGCCCCTTCGCCGGCGCGTACGTCAGGTCCACGCGCAACAGCGAGCGTCCCTTGCTCTGCAGCGCCACCACCGGCACGTCGGAGCGCACCAGTCGGTTCTCCTCCGCGGAGAACTCACCGGCGCTGTGCGTGGCCACCACCAGGTTCGCGGCGAGGCCCGGCAACGCGGCGGCGGCCTGCGCGGCCTCCAGCGGCTGGTCCAACAGGCCCACCACGAAGTCCGCGCCCTGCTCGCGCGCCTGCTGGCTCGCCTTCACCAGCGCCTCGCCGGACGCCGCCGCCACCACGCCCACCTTGCGCGTCCCCGCGTCCAGCACCTTCACGCCGCCCGCCGGTAGCTCCGGCAGGCCCAGGCCCTGGCGGAAGGCCGCGCCGCGCGTGTCGTCCAGCTCGCCCGTGGCGCGCGCGGCGATGCCCATGGTGCGGAACGCGTCCGCGAGCGCCTTCGCCTTGAGCTCCTCCTGCGGCACCTGCTCCGCCTTGAGGTGCGTCTCCCCGAAGAGGCTGTTGCCGCCGTCGATGTACAGCACCGGCTGGCCGCCCTGGCGCGCCTGCTGCACCTGGAACGCCGCCCGGCCGATGCCGCCGCGCATGTTCTCGCTGCAGCCGCACGGGCCCAGGTATCCCCGCGTGTCCGCGGAGATGAACAGCACGGCGCCCGGAGGCGCGGCGGGAGTGGGGGAGACAGCCTGCTGCTGCCCGGGAGCGCTGCCCGCGCCGCTCTCCGGGGCGCGCGGCTCCTGGCGTCTGCAACCGGTGAGGAGCGCGCTCACGAGCACCGCAAGGACGGCCGCGCGCATCGTCATCACCAGAGGATGCTCTGCACCAGTTCGTCGATCTTCTCGCCCATCGCCTCCAGGCCGTTCACCTTGGAGAGCGAGCCGTCCGCGCCCACCTGCTCGGCCAGCTTCGACAGCTCGTCGTCCGGCAGGCTGGAGAACAACACGATGGGGATGTCCTGCGTGTTGTACTCGTTCTTCAGCGTGCGGCAGATGTCCGTGCCCTTCGCCTCGGGCATGTGGATGTCCGTGAGGATGAGGTCCGGCCGCCAGCTCTGAAGCGTTTTCTCAAACTCCATGAGAGTGGAGGTGGCCACGACCTCATAGCCCCGCGCCTCCAGGACGGCCTTCTCCATGGCGAGGGTGATCTCGCTGTCGTCAATGAGGAGGATTCTTCGCTTCTCTTCGGACACGGCGACCTTCCTTGGGGGTCGGTTCTAGCCCACCACCCAGCGGCGCACCAATGCTTTCCCGTGTCGCGTTCCAGCATGGGTTTTCTGTCCCCGGCCCCGGGCTTCCCAGCGGCCGGGCGGGCTCGGAAACACCCACCGTCTTTCCCGGACAACCGACCGCACACGGAGTATGGAGGCGCCCATGAAGCGCCATGCCTCCCGGGTCCTGGTGGTCCTCCTTCTCCTGGGGTGCGTCCTCGGTGGCCTCCCAGTGCTGGCCCTCAACAACGGCCTGGGGCAGGTCCCACAGGACCTGGACCGCACGTCGCCGCGCGCCACGGCCCAGGGCTTCCTGGACGCGGTGCATCGTGGGGACTACCCCCGCGCCGCCCACTACCTATACCTGGACCACCTTCCGGCGGCCGAGCAGCCCGCGCAGGGCGCCCAGCTCGCGCGGAAGCTGAAGTTCGTCCTGGACCGCGAGCTGTCGGTGGACACGTCCGTCCTGCCGAAGACGCCGGAGGGCGAGTCCCCCACTTCGCGCTTCGTGTCGCTGGGGGCCATCCCGCTCAAGGGCGAAAGCGTGCCCATCCGGCTGCAGCGCATCGCCGTGGAGGGCACGCCCACCTGGGTGGTGTCGGAGCCCACCGTGAAGATGGTGGACCCGCTCTTCGAGGAGTACGGCCCGCTGCTCACCGAAACGCTCCCGGCCGTCTTCTTCGACCGCACGGTGTTGGGGCTGGAGCCGTGGCAGTGGCTGGGACTCGTGGTGACGCTCCTGAGCGCGTGGGTCCTCTCCTATCTCCTGGAGAAGCTCCTGCTGGCCGCGGCGCTGCGGGTGGCGCGCTGGACGCGCATCTCCTGGGACGACCAGATCGTCAACGCGGGCCGGGGACCTTTGCGGCTGCCCTTCTTCGCCATCCTGCTGGCGCTGGGCACCTCGTTCCTGCTCCTGCCTCCCAAGCTGAAGCTGCTGAGCGACCGGGTGAGCTACTCACTCACCATCGTCGCGGTGGCGTGGTTCATCCTGCGCTTCCTCCGCGTGTCGGAGGCCTACGTCCAGAGCCGCGTCACCTCCGAGTCCAGCCCCCACCGCCGCGCGCGCTCGCTGCGCACGCAGCTGGCCGTGCTGCGCGCCGTCTTCGAGGTCGCCACCTACGTCATCGCCGCCGCGCTGCTGCTCATGCAGTTCGAGGTGGTGCGCAACGTGGGCGTGTCGCTGCTGGCCTCCGCCGGTATCGCCGGCCTCGCCATCGGCCTCGCCGCGCAGAAGTCGCTGTCCTCGCTGCTCGCCGGCATCCAGCTGTCCATCACCCAGCCCGTCAGCATTGGCGACAACGTGCTGGTGGAGGGCGAGTTCGGCACGGTGGAGGAAATCACCCTCACGTACGTCGTGCTGCGCATCTGGGACCAGCGGCGCATGGTCATCCCCATCAACCAGTTCCTGGACAAGCCGTTCCAGAACTGGAGCAAGGGGTCCCCGGAAATCATGGGCACCGTCATCCTCCAGGTGGACTACATGGCGGACATCGACGCGCTTCGCGCGGAGCTGGACCGCATCCTCGCCAACGAGGCGAAGGACCTGTGGGATGGGCGGGTGAAGACGCTGGTCGTCTTCGACGTGATGGACAAGACCCTCACCGTGCGCGCCCTGGTGAGCGCGGCGAACTCCAGCAAGCTGGGCGACCTGCGCTTCCTCGTGCGCGAGCGGCTGGTCGTCTTCCTGCGCTCGAAGCCCCACTGGCTGCCCATGGTTCGCAGCGAGTCCCGTCCCGCGCAGCCCCCGCCCTCCCGGGACGACCAGGAGGAAGCCATCCAGGGCGCTCCCGAGCCCCGATCCTGAAGAAGAGCGCCTGGGAAAACGGGCGCTTGCACGGACGCTCGCCGCGCGATGAATATGTCGGCCCACGCGGCGTATGACGCGCGTAAGAGCACTCGCACCCAAGCTGGGGAGTCCATCAGATGAAGCGTCCTGTCACGTTGTGCGGAGCCCTGGCGCTCCTGGCCGTCGCCGCGCCGCTCACCGCGAGCGCCCAGGAGCGGGGCCGCACCGACGGGCCCGAGGAGTCGGAGTACGGCAAGGGTGGCTACGGCGACAACCGCCGCGGCGTGTCGCTCCAGTTCGACTGGGGCGCGGCCATCAACTCCGGGGAGAACCCCCGGGGCGCGCCGGAAGGCCCGCCGCTGTTCGTGGGCGCCACCGTGTCCCTCTGGGGTGATGACTGGTACCGCCTGGACGTCAGCGGCGCGTACGTCTTCGACGGTGGGCGCTTCGTCGGCAACGTGGGCCCCACGTTCCGCACCTGGGGTTGGCCGTTGGCCTTCACCCTCGGCCTCAAGGCGGGCGCCATCGTCATCCCGGAGGGCGAGGGCCTTCGCTTCGCCCTGTCGCCGCAGGTGGGCGCGGAGCTCTTCCTGGACCGCCGCGACCGCGTGCTCATGGGTCTGCACTACTCGCCGGACATCCCCATCGGGGGAGGAGGAGTCACGAACCGGTTGTTCATGAACGTCGGATACCGGTTCTGACGGAAACGCCATGATCGCTCAACTGCTCGCCGCCGCTGTCGCGTTGACCACGGCCCAGGCGCCTCGCGCCGCCTCGCCGTCCGTGGCACTGCCGTTCCCGTCGGGGGATGTGCAGACCTACAACATCATCCAGTGGGACCCGAACGCGCTGCCGCGCATCTATGAGCGGTCGGACCAGCTCCCGCTCACCGACGAGGAGCTGACCAAGCTGTCGCAGGCCGGCTTCGAGCCCGCGCAGCTGGTGAAGATGATCGAAGAGCGCCGCTGCGCCTGCGACGCGAGCGCGGACGGCCTCATCCGCCTGAAGAAGGCGGGCGTGGACAAGACGGTGCTGGCGGCGGTGTCGCGCCATGGCCTGGCGCCCAACCGGCAGCTGGACATCCTGGTGACGCTGGACTTCACCGGGGAGAGCCGCACCGCGCGCGAGGCGTTCCTCTACTTCTTCGTGGACGACGGGGACATCACCCGCGTGTTCTCCGCGAACCTCCCGGAGCTGCTGCAGCGCCGCAACAGCCACGAGACCATGGTGGACCGCAGCGACATCATGGTGGCGCGCACGGTGCGCCGCATCCAGCTCGCGGGCCACGTGCCGCTCAAGACGTACGGTGCGCACCGCGTGATGGTGGCCGCCAGCGCCAGCCCCACGCTCACGCACCCCTCGCAGCTGACCCCGCAGGAGCGCGCGAAGGCGCAGACGTACACCTTCGACTATCCGCGCGCGTCCTTGCAGAGCCTCTGCCGGCTGACGGCCGGCTACCGCCGCGACGCGGTGCTTGCCTACAAGTGGAACTTCGAAGGCAGCCGCTTCGAATGCGAATGGAACTAGGAGTCGACCCGACCATGAACACCCGCCGCCTGTTGCTGTCCGCCCTCGTCGCCGTGTCGCTCGCCGGCTGTGGAGGCCCCCGCGCCTTCACGCGCGGCACCTACGAGGACCCCAACACCATCGAGATGCTGGGCGACCGCTTCAACGAGAACGACCTGCAGCTCATCGCGAAGAAGATGGCCGAGTCGCTCGCCAACTCCCCGCGCTTCGCTCAAGCCCCGCCGCAGGGCGCGGCCCTGCCCATCGTCCTCGTGGGCAAGCTGCGCAACAGCACCAGTGAGCACATCGACATGCGCTCGCTGGGGGACAAGATTCAAACGGCGCTCGCGCAGACGGGCCGCTTCGCGCTGGTGGACCAGCAAGCGCGCCAGGACATCGCGGAGGAGTACGAGTACCAGCAGTCCGGCTACGTGAACCCGAACGCCGCCAAGGCCCCGGGCCAGCAGGCGTCGGTGGACTTCCTGATGACGGGCGACCTCGCGTCCATCATCCAGGAGGTCGGCCGCGACAAGCTCGTCTATTACAAGATGACGGCGAAGCTGAACGACGTGCGCACCGGCACGATTGCGTGGACGGACGAGAAGCAGATCCGCAAGAAGTTCGAGAAGCAGGGCGTGAGCTGGTAGCCGTCCGCCGTGTCCAACCTCCTCGACATCGCATCCCAGGCCCCGCGCGTCCCCGCCGCTTCCCCGGCGGCGGCGCGTTGGGGCCTGTTGTTCGTCCTGGCCCTGAGCGCCTTGAGCTTCGGCACCGGCTGCGCCAGCGACTACGTGGCGCGCACGGCCTCCGCGCGCTCCGCGTACCAGTCCTCCGACTATCCGCGCGCCCTGCGTGAGCTGGACGGCGAGCACAAGGAGGCCCCCGAGCGCGACCAGCTCCTGTTGCTCCTGGACAAGGGCATGGTGCTGCACGCGTCCGGGCAGTGGGAGGAGAGCACGAAGGTGCTGGCCCAGGCGGACGACCTCAGCTCGCAGCTGGACATCACCTCCGTGAGTGAAGAGGCCGGCATCCTGCTCAGCAACGAGCGGCGCCGCGCCTACCGCGGGGAGGACTTCGAGAAGCTGATGATCTCCGTCCTCCAGGCGCTCAACTACGCGGAGCTGGGCCGGGACGAGGACGCGCTCGTGGAGGTCCGCCGCGTCAACGAGCGCATCGAGAAGATGATCACCGAGGAGAAGAAGCCGTACGAACAGCTCGCCATCGCGCGCTACCTGGGCGGCGTGCTGTACGAGGACCAGCGCGAGTGGGACTCGGCCTTCATCGACTACATGAAGGCGTACGAACTGGAGCCCCGGCTGGGCGGGCTGGTGGAGCCCCTCTTGCGGCTGGCGAAGAAGACGGGCCGCGACGACGCCTACGAGATGCTCTCCCAGAAGTTCCCGAACGTGGCGCACGACGCGGTGGGCCCCGGTGAAGGGCAGCTCGTCGTGGTGGTGGAGGCGGGCCTGGCGCCGCAGAAGGAGCGCGCATCGCGCGACTACGGCGACTCCGGGGACCTGATTGAGGTGCCCGTGTACCGGGACCGCGGTGGCACACCGCCGGTGCGCGTGTCGGTGCAGGGACAGGCGGAGCAGGCGGTGACGGTGACGTCGCTGTCGCGCGTGGCCCAGGTGCACCTGAACGACCGCATCGGCCGCATGCTGGCGAAGCAGCTCGCGGGCGCGGTGGCGAAGGCGGGCGTGGCCGCGGGCGTGGGCGCGCTCACCAAGAGCAAGGAGCTGGGCGTGCTCACCTTCCTGTTGCTCAACGCGGGCAACCAGGCGGACCTGCGCTCCTGGCTTTCACTGCCGGCGGAGTTCCAGGTGGCGCGCTTCCGGCTTCCTCCGGGAAAACACTCCGTCCAGGTGGATGCACCGGGCCGGCCCACCACACACCTGGTGGAGGTGAAGCCGGGGCGGGTGGAGGTGCTGGTGGTGCGAAGCTACTGACGGCGTCGTTTTGGGAGTAGGGTGCGCGCCCCATGTCGCCGGTCGTAGCCGAAGTCCTCCTGTACTCCTTCATCGTCGTGGTGAGCGCGCTGGCCGGCGCGGGCGTGGTCATCTTCAATGACCGCTCCACTCGGCTCGTGACGTTCCTGGCCTTCGCGGCGGGCGTGATGTTCGGCGCGGCCTTCTTCCACATGCTCCCGGAGGCGTACGAGGGCGGCGGCTGGTGGGCCTTCGCGCTCGTGCCCATGGGCTTCCTCTTCGTGCTGGTGCTGGAGCGCTACCTCGTGGCCCACGCCTGCGAGGAGCCGCCGGACTGCGCGGAGCACGTGCACGGCCACGCGCTGGGCCTCAGCGCGTTCCTGGGCCTGTCCACGCACACGCTCTTCGACGGCATCGCGCTGGGCTCCTCGGTGAAGGAGGGCGTGGGCGCCATGGCGCTTTTGGCCATCACCGCGCACAAGGTGCCCTCGTCGCTGTCGCTCGCGTCCATCCTCCAGGCGGAGGGAAAGAAGCGCGGCACCATCCTGGCGTACACCGCGCTGTACGGCCTGATGGTGCCGGTGGGCGCGGTGCTCTACTTCGGCTTCGACGCGGTCCTGAGCTTCCAGTCGCTGGCGCCCAAGGCCCTGGCCTTCTCCGCAGGCACCTTCCTCTACATCGCCGTGTCGGACCTGCTCCCGCACGTGAACAAGCACGGCCGGGACAAGCCCGGACGCAACCTGGTGGCATTGGCAGCCGGGTTGCTGGTGATGTTCGTGCTCGCGCGCGTCCTGGGACACACGGAGCACTGACGGCACCATGGAACGACGCAAGGACTGGTACGAGCACCCGGAGTACTACGAGGCCATCTTCGGCACGGACACCGTGCGAGAGGCGGACTTCCTCCAGGAGCTGAGCCGGCGCTTCGGCACGGGAGGCAACCAGTGGCTGGAGCCCGCGTGCGGCGCGGGCCGGCTGGTGGAGGAGGCCGCGCGCCGGGGCCTGAAGGTCGCGGGCTATGACTTGTCGGAGGCCATGCTCGCGCACGCGCGCAAGCGCCTGACCCCCGCGGAGCGCCGCCGCGTGAAGCTGTCCCAGGCGCGCATGGAGGACTTCTTCGACCCGGCGCTGGAGGGGCGCGTGGACCTGGCCCACACGCTGGTCTCCACCTTCCGCTACCTGGACAGCGAGAAGGCCGCGGTGGAGCACCTCACCGGCACCCGTCGCCTGCTCAAGCCGGACGGCATCTACGTGCTGGGCTTCCACCTCACCGACTATGCGCGCTCGGGCCCTGAGCACGAGCGCTGGGTGGGGCAGGTGGGCGCGGACAAGGTCGTGTGCAACACGCACGAGGGCCTGCCGGAGCAGCGCCTGCGCCGCTCGCCCATGCGCAACCGCCTGCGCGTCACCGGGCCCGACAAGGACTGGCTCATCGAGACGACGTGGTACTTCCGCACGTACGACGAGGCCCAGGTGAAGCGCCTGTTCCGCAAGTCCGGCCTGCGTGTCGCCGCCACGTTCGACTTCGACTACGACCTGGACTCGCCCGTGGGGCGCGGCAGCCCGCGCCTGGACCGCGTCTTCGTGCTGAAGCCGGACACGTCCTCCAAGGCCTGACTGGTATGGAATGACCCGGCTGCCTGCCTGTTCGGAAGGCGCGGTTCGTCAGGCATTGGGGCTCGAACGTCAGGGGGGTCTGCGTCCTGTCCGGACGCGTCTGCGTTCCAGTGGGACGCATGTTCGCCGGGGTATTCCTCGTGACCCCGCGAAATCATTGAACTCCCCCTGCTGGCACGACATCCGCAAAGCGTCTGGCCATACGCCGGCAACGGCGTGTACCGCATCCAGCTGCACCCGGAGCGCGGAAGGAGGGGCCGCTCCTTCCGCGCTCTCCATCTGAATCCGCACCTCCCCGCCATCTCCGATAGAGTCCGCGTCTGCTTTTTGGACGGCTTCGCCGGTCGGCGGTGGCGCGGCTTCCGCACGGGAGGCGAGGGGATGCAAGACGAGTTGGCGCAGCTCATGGCTGCGCTTCGGGATTCCAGGGACTTCGAGACCGCGGCGGCGGCGACGTTGCGCCGGATGCTGTCCGTGGCGGACGCAGCGGTGGCGGCCAGCCGCTATGCGGGCCGGGCCCGGGTCCTGCGCGGCATCGTCCACCTGCGTCCCGGCGAAGCGTACCGCCGGCTGGCGGCGCTGGACGTGGGCGCGCGCGAGGTGACGGACGCGGGCGTCGGGACGCCCTTCTTCACCTCCGCCACGGCCTGGCGCGCGGTGGTGGAGCACCGGTGCGCGGTGTCCATCGACGTGAACATCGGCACGGTGCAGCCGCACGCGCCGGACGCGCCGGTGACGGGCGACCCGGGACTCGCGGGCTTCCACAGCAACGAGAGCAAGCAGCGCTTCCTGGGCCGCCACGCGACGCACGTGTGCGTGCTGCCCCTGCGCACGCCCGCGGGCATGGAGGGCATGATTTCGCTGGAGGCGGACTGTCTGGCCGCCATGGGGCAGGAGTTCGTCTGGCGCGATGCCGGGGACCTGCTCCAGCTGCTCACGGACATCGCCGCGCCCTACCTCACCGCGCTGCCGCAGCGGCCGGTGGCCACGCCGCAGGTGGACGAGTTCCTCCCCGTGGTGGGCCGCTCCATGGCGGAGCTCCTGCCCATCCTGCGCACCTTCGCGCTCCAGGACGAGACCATCCTCGTGAGCGGGGCCACGGGCGCGGGCAAGTCGCGCCTGGCGCGCTGGTGCCATGAGCGCTCCGGCCGCCGGGGCAAGCCCTTCGAGACGCTGGACCTGGTGACGGTGCCGGAGGACCTCCAGATGGCGGAGCTCTTCGGCTGGAAGAAGGGCGCCTTCACCGGCGCGGTGCGCGACGCGCCGGGCGTGGTGGCCCGCTCGGATGGCGGCACGCTGTTCATCGACGAAATCGACAAGCTGTCGTTGAAGGCGCAGGCGGGCCTGCTGCACCTGCTGGAGTCGCGCAGCTACCGGCCGCTGGGCGAGGGCACCGGCGAGAAGCTCGCGGACGTGCGCTTCATCATCGGCACCAACGCGGACCTGCTCGCGCAGGTGCGCGCCGGCCGCTTCCGCGAGGACCTGTACTACCGCGTGAACGTGCTGCCGGTGCGCATGCCGCCCCTGCAGGACCGCCAGGACGAGATTCCCCTCTGGGCGCGGTACATGGTGAACCGCCGTCACCGCGAGCGGCTGCCGGAGGGCTCGGCGCGGCTGGCGCCGGAGGCGGAGCTGCTGCTGACCACCAGCTCGTGGCCGGGCAACCTGCGGCAGCTCGACAACATCGTGCGACGTGCGTACACGCTGGCGATGGTGGAGCACGCGGGCAGCACGGGCGACCTGGTGCTCCTGGAGAAGCACGTGGCGCGGGCGCTGGACTACGAACAGTCCCCCGGCGGCCGTCCGCTCCCGGAAGCGCTGCGGGCCGCGGCGCAGGCCTTCGTCGGTGAGGCGCGCCGGCGCGGCACGCCGCTGGACCTGGACTACGCGGACGGCTTCCGCGGGCTGGTGCTGGGCCTGGCCATCCGCCAGGTGGGCCGCGACGAGGCCTTCCGCCTGCTGGGCCGCGAGAGCCTGGTGAAGAACCGTAACCACCACAAGGCGCTCAAGCGCGAGCTGGAGAAGGTGGACGGCCTCTACAAGGCGCTGGGCGAGGAGAGCTCCCCGTTCTCCGACCTGCTGGAGAACGAGGACGCGGACTGACTTGGGGGGCGCGCCTTTTAGCGGATGGCGCTGCCCAGCGGCTGGTAGTTCTCGTCGCGCAGGCCCACGAGCACGCTGGTGCCGTTGTCCGTCACCCGTAGCTCGCCGAAGCGCGCGTTCGCGTAGCGCTCCGCGTGGCCCTCCTGGAAGAAGAAGGCCTCCGCGCCCAGGCGCATCTGCGAGTTGCGGATGCGGAAGCGCAGGCGCACCTCGCCGGGCGCGAGCGGAGTGCCCGGCGTCTCGTAGCGCACGAACTCGCCGACGTTGTGCTCATCCAGGCGCAGCACCACGTTGCCGTCCTCCTGGGGCTGCTCGCGGCCCTCGCGCCAGCCCTGGTTGATGGCGTAGTCGAGCACCATGTAGTCGCCCTGGATGAGCGAGCGCGGATCCACCGGAGCCAGCCGCAGCAGCACGGGCTGCCCTCGCGCGAGCACGGTCTCCTTCTGCACGACGAGGAAGGCGAGCGCGACGAACACCAGCGCGAGCCCACCGAAGATGACGGCGCCGCGTTTCATCGGGCCTCCGTGAGGACGGCGGACTGCCGCCGCAGGAAGAACTGCCGCACGCCCAGCAGCACCAGGCCGCTGCCCGTGAGCGCGAGCGCCTTGGCCAGCAGCGTGATGCGCAGGTCGTAGTAGTAGTACGCGCCGAACGTCAGCAGGAACGCCACCGCCAGCCCCAGCATCACGCGGCTGCGGCGGTGGAAGCCGAGCGTCAGCATCAGCACCGCCACCAGCACGCCCGGCGTGTTCAGCGTCATCACCGTGAGCAGCACGAGCGCGCAGACCGCGGGAATCCAGACGCGCTGCTCCCGCGCCAGCCCCAGCTCGCGCAGCACCCGCCACCCCGTCCACACGAGGAGCAGCGCCAGCAGGATGGAGAGGTACGCGCTCGGGACGAACTGACTCTCGAAGCGGAAGACGTAGCGGAAGCCCTCCTGCGAGCTCTCGAAGCTGCGGAACAGCAGCCACCCGGGCACGGCGCATGCGAGCGCGAAGGCGATGGGCCCCACGCGAGGGCCTGGTTGCCCGCGCCGCAGCATCGGCTCGAAGAGCAGGATGCCGGAGAGCGCGGCGGCGCACAGGAGCATCCACACGTCCACGCCCGCGCCTCCCACGGCATCGAGCGCGAACACGCCGACGGACATGCAGAGGCCCACCGTCGCCAGGAAGTAGAGGATGAGGTCCGGGTACACGGCGAGCAGCACGAGGGACGCCACCGCCCCCGCGAACGCGATGGTGAGGGTGCCCTGGTCCAGCTGCGCCAGCCCCACGAGGAACGCGCCCACGCCCGCCATGCACAGGGCCAGGGCGAGCTGCTCCAGGAAGGGGCCCTGGCTGGTCCGGCGCAGGAGCACCGCCGCCACCGTCAGCACGAGGCCCATGGCGGTGAGCGCCACCTCCTCCTTCCACAGGCCCACGCAGGCGAAGAAGCTGAGCATGAAGGCCGCGGACAGCCACGCGCCGCCGCCCGCCAGCGCCTTCACGAACCAGGGCGAGGCCCCCAGCGTCTTCTGCCGGATCTCCAGGGTGGTGCGGGCGCGCGCGTCCACCCCCTCATCCACGTGGCCCTCGGCCTTGAGCCCCGCCAGCACGTCTTGAATGGTCGGTCGTAGGGCCATGATCAGGTCTCCTCCGAAACGCCCGTGGCTTGCGACTCGTGGCGCAGCCAGTAGACCGCCAGGCTCACCTCGCCAATGAGCACCAGCGGCAGGATGAAGAGGGTCAGCTCGTCGGCGCGCGTCACCTCCAGGAGGAAGTAGCCCACCGCCGTGGTGACGAGCGTGATGACGCTCAGCGCGCCCACGGTGAGCAGGAACAGCTCGCCGTGCAGGTGCCGGTGCAGGGCGTAGATGGCGACCAGCGCTCCCGCCACCAGCAGCAGGGACACGCCGGACTCGAGCGAGCGGTCGTGCCTGCTCACGATGAACAGGATGCCCAGGGTCACCAGCGGCGCCAGCGTCATCAGGGACAACACGCGGGGCATCCACCGCCCCTGGAGCCAGGAGACCTTCTGGTTGGCGAAGTGCTCATACGTCGCCCAGGCGAACCCGTTGAGCAGCCCCAACACCAGCGCGAGCCGCGCCTCGTAGGAGCCGAAGCGCGTCATGCGCTGGCCCCAGAAGAGGATGACGCCCGTGTTGACGAGCACGAGCTGGAGCATCCACAGCGGCGTGAAGCGCGCCAGCGCCACCCACGGGAGGATGAGCACGCCCCAACCGATGAACAGCTCGTATGGATCCGCGCCCGTCTGGTACGCCTGTCCGTACACGGCGAGCAGCGGGCCCACCAGCACCGCGGCGGCGAGCAGCGCGAACTGGCCCGCGGGCCGGTCGCCCAGCCGCCATGCGCCCACCGCCGCTCCGGCCATGCCCAGGCAGATGAGGCCCATCTTCGAGAAGCGCCCCAGCTCCGCCCAGTTGAAGGCGAAGAAGTACACCACGCCCGCCAGCACCAGCAGCGAGCCCAGGGCCATCAACGTCGTGGACAGGAACGCGTGCCACGCGGGCCGCGACGGCGAGGCAACCGCCAGGTGCAGCGCGCGCCCGTACGCGTTCGGTCTCAGGATTCCGGCGTCCGCCAGCGCGTGCAGCCGCTCCGGCGTCGCCTCCAGATCAAGGAAGTCTTTCGGCACGGCGGGGGACTGTACCCGGTTCAAGTGACGCCGGGGACACCTCGCCAGCTCACGGACTGGAGGGCTCCGCGTCCAGGAAGGCCTTCAGCTCGGGGAGCACGCGCTCGGGATGCTCCAACTGCGGACTGTGTCCGCACGCCACGCGCACCACCCGGGCCTGGGGAAGCCCGCGCGCGGCCTCGTCGGCCAGCGAGACGGGCAGCGTCTCGTCGCGCTCACCCCAGAGGAGCAGCACGGGGACCTTCACCTCGCCCAGCCGCTCGCGGCGGTGGAACAGCGGCCCCGTCAGTGGCACCAGCGCGTTGAAGGCCTGCGCGGCTTCGGGCCTGCCGCCGGGCACGCTCAACAGCTCGTAGCCCAGCTGTCCCAGCTTCTCTCCCAGTGGCGTGGGCGGTGGTGGCAGCATCCGCGCCATCGCCCAGGGGCCCAGGTTGCGCGCCAGCCGCTCGGGCCCCGCTCGGAAGAACAGGCGCGAGGCGCGCGGCATCTCCGGACCCAGCCCCATCGCGTCCACCAGCACCAGCCGCTCCACCGGCACCGCGCCGCGCAGCGCGAGCTCCAGCGCCACCAGTCCGCCCAGCGAGTGGCCGACCACCGACACCGGCCCCGGCGCCACCATCCCCAGCGCCTCCTCCACCGGCGCAGTGAAGAAGCGCACCGCGTCCTCCGCGGACCTCACGTGCATGTCGGCCGGGGTGGACTGACCGAAACCGGGCAGGTCCAGGGCCAGCACCCGGTGATGCCGGGCCAGCGCCGTCAGGTACGGGAACCAGTGGGTCGCCGCGTTCCCACGTCCATGGAGGAAGACGACCGTGGAGCGGGCGCCCTCGGGGGGGCCCCCTTCGAGGATCCGCACCGCGCCCCCCCCGGGCAGCCAGTGCACCTGGGGCACCACGGCCGGGGCCAGCTGGGCCAGGAGCCCCGTCTCCACCGGGCCCACGGGGGGCGTGGCGCCCGGTGGAGACG
>NZ_RAWN01000131.1:0-28199 GCF_003668895.1 Corallococcus sp. AB045 | reverse complement strand
GGGGCAGCAGGGTTCTGGACTTGGGCATGCCCCCTTCCCTACCCCAACCCGCACCCGCCTCCCAGTGACGGGTGTGGGCGGATTCCCTCTTCTCGACAAGCCGGCGGGCATGGTTATGGGGAAGGGCATTGGCGCGTTCCGTCAGCGCCCGGAGGCCTTCATGTCCGCAGAGACCCACCCCCAGCGGGAAACCCATTCATTCCAGGCGGAAATCCAGCAGTTGCTGAGCCTGGTCATCAACTCGCTCTACAGCCACCAGGAGATCTTCCTGCGGGAGCTGGTGTCCAACGCGTCCGACGCGCTGGACAAGCTGCGCTTCCGCTCCATCACGGAGCCGGAGCTGCTCAAGGACGAGCCCGCGCTGGAGCTGAGAATCGTCCCCAACGCCGACCAGGGCACCCTCACCATCGAGGACACCGGCATCGGCATGACGCATGACGAGCTGGTGAAGAACCTGGGCACCATCGCGCACTCCGGTTCGCGCGAGTTCCTCCAGGCGCTGGCGCAGAAGGGCAAGAACGACGTGCAGCTCATCGGCCAGTTCGGCGTGGGCTTCTACAGCGCGTACCTGGTGGCGGACCGCGTGGAGGTGGTGAGCCGCGCCGCGGGTGAGACGTCCGCGTGGAAGTGGGCGTCGGAGGCGCACGGCACGTTCACGGTGGAGCCGGCGGAGAAGGCCACGCGCGGCACCGCCATCACGCTGCACCTGAAGGCGGACCAGAAGGAGTTCCTGGACGAGTGGAAGCTGAAGCAGCTCATCACCCAGTACTCGGACTACGTGGGCCACCCCATCAAGCTCCAGGTGACCAAGCACGTGGGCAGCGGGGACACGCAGGCCACGGAGCAGGCGCTGGAGGTGGTGAACAAGGCCAGCGCCCTCTGGCAGCGTCCGAAGAGCGAAATCACGGACGAGCAGTACCAGGAGTTCTACAAGCACCTGACGCACGACTTCGACAAGCCGCTGGCGTGGACGCACTTCAAGGCGGACGGCACGCAGCAGTTCACGGGCCTGCTCTTCGTGCCCAAGCACCCGCCGTTCGATTTGAACTCGCAGCAGCAGCGCGGCGTGCGGCTGTTCGTGAAGCGCGTGTTCATCATGGACCGCTGCGAGGACCTGGTGCCGCAGTGGCTGCGCTTCGTGCGCGGCGTCATCGACTCGGACGACCTGCCGCTCAACGTGTCGCGTGAGATGTTGCAGGACTCGGCGGTGGTGCGCGCCATCCGCAAGCACGTGGTGAAGAAGTCGCTGGACCTCCTGGAGAAGCTGGCCAAGGACAAGCCGGACGACTACCGCACGTTCTGGGAGTCCTTCGGCACGGTGGTGAAGGAGGGCCTGACGCTGGAGACGGAGTACCGCGAGAAGCTGGGCGCGCTGGTGCGCTACGAGTCCTCGCGCGAGGAGGGCCTCACGTCGCTGGCGGACTACGTGGGCCGCATGAAGGAGGGCCAGGAGGCCATCTATTACGTCTACGGCGAGAGCCGGAAGGCGGTGGCGGACAGCCCGCACCTGGAGGCGCTGAAGCAGCGCGGCTACGAGGTGCTCTTCATGACGGACCCGGTGGACGAGTGGGCCGCGCAGGGCCTGCGTGAGTTCCAGGGCAAGCCGCTGGTCTCCGCGCTCAACGCGGACCTCAAGCTCCAGTCCACGGACGAGGAGAAGAAGGCGAAGGAGCAGCAGTCGGAAGGGCTCAAGGGCCTGACGGACAAGATGAAGGACGTGCTGAAGGAGGACGTGCGCGAGGTGCGCGTGTCGGACCGCCTCACGGATTCGCCGGTGTGCCTGGTGGTGTCGGAGGGTGGCACGCCGGCCTACCTGGAGCGTCTGCTCAAGGAGCGCGGCAAGGGGATGCCGCGCATCAAGCGCATCCTGGAGGTCAATCCCAAGCACCCGGTCATCGAGCACCTGCGCGGGCTCCTCGCGAAGGACCCCGCCGCGCCGCAGGTGGGCGAGTGGATCGAGCTGCTCCACGACCAGGCGCTGCTCACGGAAGGCAGCCCGCTGAGCGACCCGAACCGCTTCGCCCGGCGCATGACGGCGCTGCTCACGCAGGTGGCCTCGAACACGGGGGCCACCCCGGCGGCCACGCAGACGCAGTCCACCTGAGCCAAGGCGCCCGGAGTTGAAGTTCCCGTGCGTGTGCGGGTCGCAAGGCCCGCCACGCACAGCTCCTGTGTCTCAGCCCCAGTTCTCGAGCTCCGCCTGCTTCAGGTCCGCGAGCAGCGCCTCCCCGGTCCACGCGCGACGGTTGCCCCCTTCCGCCTCGCGGATGAGCTCCACGAGCCGTGCGTTCACCGGCGCGGAGAGGCCGTGTTGGTGGGCCAGCCGGACCACCTCGCCGTTGAGGTAGTCCACCTCCGTCTTGCGGCCCGCGTGCAGGTCGTCCCACATGGACGAGCGCGCCTTCGGGTCGATGGCCAGCATCTTCTTCGCCAGCACGCCGAACACCGCGTCCGGTGAGCCCAGCAGCACGGGAATCCACCCCGGCGGCAGCGGCGTCAGCTTCGCGGGCTTCACCCCGGCCCGTTCCAGCACCGCCAGCGCCTCGCCCTGCGCGAGCGCCAGGCACCGCCGCCACGCGCGCTGGGACAGCTCCTCCTTCAACGGCAGGTTCGCCAGCGCATTGAGCGCGTTGTTGAGGTTGAACAGCAGCTTCGCCCACTGCACCGCGACGATGTCCGCGTGCTGCTTCAGCGCCAGCCCCGCGCGAACGAAGGCGTCCACGAACGGCGCGAGCACCGCGTGCCGCTCCACCTCCAGCGTGCCTTCCGACCCCGCGTGGAAATGGCCCTGCCCCTGCGCCGCGACGTTGAAGGGCACCATCCCCGTGAGCACCGTGTGGCCGGGCAGCAACCCGCGCAGCACCGCCGCGTTGTGCAGTCCGTTCTGGAAGCTGATGACGATGGCCCCGGGCTTGAGCCGCGGCGCGAGCGTCTGGCCCGCCTCCTCCGTCGCCGCGGACTTCACCGTGACGAGCACCAGGTCCGCCGTGGACAGCGCCTCCGGCCCCGTGTCGATGCGCACGTCCGCCGCGGGCACCTTCAGGTCCGCGCCCTGCCAGTCCGTCAGGTGCAGGCCGTGCGCACGCACCTCCGACACCACCCGTTCGCGGCCGATGAAGCGCACCGTCGCGCCCGTCGCGGCGAGCCGCCCACCCACGTAACAGCCGATGCTGCCCGCGCCGAAGACGACCACCTCAGGAGTCGAAGCCATGGGCGCGCATTCTGGCACGCGCGCTCACGTCGCGGGCCACACCACGACGATGAGCACGTCCCACAGGGCATGGCTCACCCAGGCCGCGGCGGGCGTCCTGCGCCACTCGGCCAGCGCGCCCCAGGCGAGCGACGTGGGCAGCGCGGCCAGGGCCAGCAACGGCTCACCGAAGCCCAGCAGCACGACGCTCGACAACACCGCCGACCCGGCGACCGCGCCCCACCGGCCCAGCCGTGGACGCAGCGCGCCCTGCACCCACCCGCGCCAGAACAGCTCCTCCGCCGGAACGAGCAGCAACACCAGGGCCAGCGCCGTCCCCAGCGACCCCGTTCCGAACGTCGAGTAGACGGATTTCAGCGGCTCGCAGAGCGCGTCGGTGAAGCCGCCGCAGAACGCCCACAGGAAGGCCCTCGCGCCCGCGTACAGCACCACCGCCTGGGCAGAGCCCCACGCGGCATCAGCAAGCGACAAGGAGGGAGGCGGCCTCCGCCAGGGGCCCATCACCCGCCACGTCACGGCGAGCCAGACGGCGCAGAAGACGGAAGCGACGGCGAAGAAGCGCGGCGGATGCACGTGCACCAGCGCCGTCCAGGCCAGCACGCCGCCAGCGGCCGCGGCCCGCCAGAAAGGCAGGGCCGCATCACCGGCTGACGGCGGTCCAACGGGAGAAGCAGTCATCGCGCGCGGCAGCGTACCCCGGCGCGATGCTCACCGGCGGGCACGTTCACGCGTGCACCGCCGGTGAAGGCGTCACGTCACGGCTTGAGGCACACGCCGTTGCCCGAACCATCGTCGCCGCACACGTAACCGGAACTGGTGCGACACTCTCCCGCCACCCCCGGCGTGCACGACGCGAAACAGAAGGCGCTGCTGCCAGTCGAGTTGCTGTAGCAGGCGGAACCCGCCGGGCAGCTCGACGAGAGGCAGTCCAGGGTGCAGTAGCCCCCCGGCCAGAACTCGCCCGTGGCGCACAGACCATTGGTGCCGCACTCGCTGTTGCTGGTGCAGGACTCGCCAATCTTCGAGTCGGACCCGTCGCCCTCATCCGGCGACTGGTAGGGCACCAGGGTGAAGCTGATGCCGCTGGTCGTCTTGCCCTTGGTGACCGGCACCGTCTCCACCTGGGTGGTGTCGCGCCAGAAGCCCACGCGGTCGCCGTCGTCGAAGAACTCCCCTTCGCCGGTGTCGTCGATGGACGCCAGCACCAGGTAGTCGTGCGGGTCCAGCTTCACGTTGTAGTTGTATCCACCGGCCGCGGACACCAGGGCGACACCGTCGTCGTCGACCTGCACCTCGCCCGCGGCGTCCAGGTACGCGAACCCGATGAGCGCATCCTTCGTCTCCGTGGCGCCCACGCGGAACTTCACCAGCACCTGCGCGGAGCCCGTGCCCGACGCGCCGTCCAGGTCCACCTGCGCCACGTAGCTGCCCGGCGACAGCGAGCCCGGATTGACGCTCACGTTCAGCGACGCGGACTTGTACGCGGGGATGGACAGCGAGGCGCTGGAGACGGACACCGAGGAGGCGTTGGTGCCGGAGACGCCCACGCTCACCTGCAGCGTGCCACCGCCGTTGTTGCGCACCGTCAGCGCCTGCGAGGACGCGCCGGTGAAGGACAGCTGAGTGGTGCTGATGGCCAGCTTCGGCGGCTGGCTCGTGTCCACGATGCCCTTGGCGCGCCGCACGGCGGCGAGCGCGTCCACCAGGCCCGCGCCGCAGCCCTCGGAGCACTGGCTGGACGTGTCCGCGGTGTCCTTCAGGATGGCCTCCACGTCCGCCGCCGTGAGCTTGGGATCATGCTCCAGCATCAGCGCCACGATGCCCGCCACGTGCGGGGTGGCCATGCTGGTGCCCTGGTACCAGTCATAGGAAGGCTGGTTGCTGCTGTTGGGCAGAGTGGACAGCACTCCGTCCGGGAAGCCGTCGCCGTTGCGGTCCTCGCTCGTCTGGCCACCGGAGGCCATCACGTCCACCTGCGTGCCGAAGTTGGAGTAGCTGGCGCGCTTGCCGTTGAAGCGCGCCGCGCCCACGCAGATGACGTTCTGCTGGTTGCAGGGGTAGCTGTTGGAGGTGTTCTCGTTCTCGTTGCCCGCGGCCACCACCAGGATGGCCCCGCGCTCGACGGCCGCGTTGATGGCGCTCTGCAGCTGCGAAGACGGCGCACCGCTGCCGCCCAGGCTCATGTTGATGACCCGCGCGGGCGTGGTGTTCGCCCGCACGCCAGTGACGGTGCCGCCGCTGGCCCAGGTGATGCCCGCGATGATGTCCGCCGTCGAGCCGCCCTGCGTGCCCAGCACGCGCACCGGCAGGATGTTCCGCCCGGACCAGGTGACGCCCGCCACGCCCGTGCCGTTGTTGGACGACGCGCCAATGGTCCCCGCCACGTGCGTGCCGTGGTACGACGAGCCGCCGTTGGGCAGGTCCTTGCCGTTGTCCGTCGGGTCGGTGTCCACGCCATCGCCGTCACCCGCGTTGGCGGTGCTGGAGATGAAGTCCATGCCCGTCAGCACGCGAGTGTCCAGGTCCGGGTGCTTCGTGATGCCGGTGTCCACCACCGCGACGACAATGGACTCGCTGCCCGTGCCCAGGTCCCAGGCCGCCGGCAGGTTCATGTTCTTGTAGTGCCACTGCCGCGAGTAGAGCGGATCATTCGGCACGGCCAGTGGCCGCACGCGCAGGTTGCTCTCCGCGTTCTGCACGCCCTGCACGGCCTGGACCTGCTGGAGCACGCGCACGTGCTCGGCCTCGGTGAGGGCGCGCACGGTGGGCGTGCCGCCGGACATCGCCTGCGGCTGGCTCACCTCGTAGCGGAGCAGGTGCTGCGTCTCGCTCAGGAAGGCCTGGTGCACGACGTGGTAGCCCGCGACGCGCGCCTGCGCGACGGCCTCCTCCGCGGACAGGCCCGGCGTGCCGAAGCGGAGGATGATTTCTCCCGGCAGCAGCGACGCCTGGTGCGTCAGCGGCTTGGACGGGATGCCCGTGCGCCACACGCCGCGCGCCGCGAGAATCTGGGAGACCTTCTGGGACAGGTTCTTCGCGCCCGGCAGGGAGAAGAACGCATCCAGCGACGACCCGGCGTTCGTGGCGGAGGAGCCGGCCTGGAACGGCTGCAGGGTGCCCGTCACGGTCCCCTTCCGCGAAGTGGTGTCGTCATCATCGTCTTTGGTGTCGCCGGGACAGGCCGCGAGACCGAGCAATCCCAGGAGGGCAAGGCGGCGGAGCATGAACGGATTCCTTGGAAGAACGTGTGAGAGCGTCCGACCCTAGGTCCGCTGCGGGCAACGCGTCCAGCTGTCCAGGGCCCGGCTGGCCGGTCCCTTCCCTTCGCGATTCAATCCTCACCCGGGGTGCGCCGCGCCCCCTGTCCGCATGTTGTCTGGAAGGCAACGCGCTGCTTCGCAGGCAACAGGGAGGACTATCTCCCCAGGTCCTGCAACACCGCCTCCGCCGCGCGGCGCCCCGACGCGAACGCTCCGTCGATGGATGCGTTCTCGCGGTGGTCCCCGCACACGTAGAGCCCCGCGGCCAGCCGCACGGGCCGGTGCGGCTCCACCAGCGAGGACGGAGGCTGCGCGGGCAGGGCGTCCGGAATGACATACGTGCGCAGATGCCGCCACGCGGACACCGCCGCGCCGAACCACTCCGTGAGCTGCGCACGCACCCGCGCCTCCAGTGAGTCCGCGCCGCCCGCGTCGTCCACCACCGACACGGACACCAGCGCCTGTCCCTTCGGCGCATACGCGGTGGACACCTCGCTCATCACCGCCACGTTGTTCACCGGTCCGCGCCCCTCGCCGTCGAGCACGAGCCACGGCCCCTCTACCGGAGGCTCCGGCGCCGAGAAGTACAGACACGTCACGCGGTTCATGCGGGGCGCCGGCATGCCCACGAGCAGCGACGCCGCGCTGCCTGGATCCGTCGCCACCACGACTGCGTCCGCGTGCATCATCTCCTCGCCCGGCAGGCGCACGCGGTGCCCCCATACCTCCTCCACCTGCACGCGCATCCGCAGCGCGCCCGAGGGCAGCTTCGCCGCCAGCTGTTCGGGGATGGCGCCCATCCCCTGCGCGGGCACGGCCGCGTGCCCCGTCGCGAACATCCGGAACACGAACTCCAGCATCCGGCTGGACGTCGTCAACCCCCGCTCCAGGAAGATGCCGCCGAGAAAGGGCGTGAAGAACGCTTCGAGCATCTCCTCGGAGAAGCCCAGGTCGAGCAGGAAGCGCCGCGACTCCTGCTGGGGCCGCTGCCACAGGTCCCCCAGCTCTCCGGACGTGGCGTGCTGCCGCAGCTCCAACACGCGCAGCTTGTCCGACAGGCCCCCCGGTGAGTCGAACAGATGCGACACCGCCGCGACGGGATGCCGCAGCGGGTCCGCCAGCGTGTGCAGCCGCCCACCCCGCCACACCTTCGCGCCGGGGATGAAGCGCTGGAGCGAGAGGGCCTTCAGGTCCAGCACCCGCCGGCCTTCCGGGTAGGCGGTGAGGTACACCTGGAAGCCCCGGTCCAGCAGGAACCCCTCGTGAGAGTCGGTGCGCACTCTTCCGCCCGGTGCATCCCCTGCTTCCAGCACGTGCGCGTCCACGCGCGCCTCGAGCAGCGCCGTCGCGCACGCCAGGCCCGCGAGCCCCCCACCCACCACGATGACCCCGGGCCGCTTCGCCATGGTCCGCCTCCCGTCCGAGCGTGCGGACCCTGGCTTGATAACGCCAAGACGTGCAAGCAAGACTCTGGTTCGGTTGCGGGCATCCGACAGTTACGGCAAAGGTTGCCGTGTGCACGGTGCTCCAGGCACACCCACGCAGGCATCCGCCTGCGTGCCCTTTGGAGAGAAAGAGCAGGCGTTCCCCCATGCTGATCGTGATGCGCCCAGACGCGACGGACCAGGACATCGAGCGAGTGAACGATGAGATCCGCCGCCGCGGCTGGCATCCGCACGCGATTGCAGGGGGCTCCCGCACCGCCATCGGCATCACCGGCAACCCGGGCGCGGTGGAGCCGGAGCCCTTCCGCGTGCTGCCCGGCGTCGCGGACGCGGTCGCCATCTCCCAGCCGTTCAAGCTGGTCAGCCGCGAGGTGAAGCCGGAGGACAGCCTGGTGCGCGTGGGCGACCTCACGCTCGGCGGCGCCGCCATCCACGTCATCGCCGGCCCCTGCTCCGTGGAGTCTCGCGAGCAGATCATCTCCACCGCGCAGGCGGTGAAGCAGGCGGGCGCCACCATGCTGCGCGGCGGCGCGTTCAAGCCGCGCACCAGCCCCTATGAGTTCCAGGGCCTCAAGGGTGACGGCCTGGCGCTGCTCGCGGAGGCGCGCAAGGAGACGGGCCTGCTGGTGACGACGGAGGTGAAGGACACGGCGACGCTGGACTCCGTCGCGCAGCACACCGACATCCTCCAGGTGGGCGCGCGCAACATGCAGAACTTCAGCCTGCTGGAGGCGGTGGGCGAGACGCGCAAGCCCGTCCTGCTCAAGCGCGGCATCAGCGCCACCATCAAGGAGCTGTTGATGGCGGCCGAGTACATCGTCGCGCGCGGCAACACCCAGGTCATCCTCTGCGAGCGGGGCATCCGCACGTTCGAGAACATGACGCGCAACACGTTGGATTTGAACGCGGTGCCCATGCTCAAGGCGCTCACGCACCTGCCGGTGTTCGTGGACCCGTCGCACGGCATCGGCGTGCGCAAGGCCGTCCCCGCGATGATGCGGGCCGCGATCGCCGCGGGCGCGGACGGCCTCATCGTGGAGGTGCATCCGGATCCGCCGCGCGCCAGGTCGGACGGCTTCCAGTCGCTGGACTTCTCCGAGTTCGAGAAGGCCATGGGTGAAGTGCGGGCCATCGCCCAGGCGATGGGACGCGAAACGGTCAGGCTGGGATAGGCCATGACCCTCAAGGAAGCGCTGGGCAGGGTGGTGAGCCGGCGCGACCTCTCCCGCGAGGAGATGGCCTCTGTCATGGGCCAGATGCTCGCGGGCGAGGCCTCCGCCGCGCAGGTCGGTGCGCTGGCGGCCGCGCTGCGCATGAAGGGAGAGACCGAGGACGAAATCCTCGGCGCGGCGGAGGCCATGCGGGCCTGCGCGGCGAAGATTGCCCCCCTGGCGGAGGTGGTGCTCGACACCTGCGGTACGGGGGGTGATGGAGCGCACACCTTCAACATCTCCACCGCGGTGGCCTTCGTGGCCGCCGGGGCGGGGGTGACGGTGGCCAAGCACGGCAACCGCGCGGTCTCCAGCCGCTGCGGCAGCGCGGACGTGCTGGCGGCGCTGGGCGTGTCCATGGAGCGGGCGCACGCGCAGGTGGCGCGCGACATCGACGAGCACGGGGTGGGCTTCCTCTTCGCGCCCTCGCACCACAGTGCCCTGAGGCACGTGGCGCAGGCGCGCAGGGACCTGGGCTTCCACAGCGTGTTCAACCTGCTGGGGCCGCTGACGAACCCCGCGGGCGCGCGCTACCAGCTCTTGGGCACGTTCGACCGGCAGCGCGTGGAGCAGACCGCGCGCGTGCTGGGGCGGCTGGGCAGCCGGCGCGCCTGGGTGGTGCACGGGCACGACGGGCTGGATGAGATTTCGCCGTGCGCGCCCACGGAGGTCGCGGAGCTGTGCGCGGACGGCACCGTGCGCCGCTTCACGGTGACGCCGGAGGACGCGGGCCTGACGACGGTGCCTCGTGAGTCCATCGCGGGAGGCGACGCGGAGGAGAACGCGAAGCGCCTGCGCGGGCTGCTCGCGGGAGAGCGCGACGGCGTGCGCACGGCGGTGCTGCTCAACACGGCCGCCGCGCTGCTCATCGTGGGGCTGGTGGACACCCTGAAGGAGGGCGTGAAGCGGGCAGAGCACGCCATCGACTCCGGGGCCGCCGAACGCAAGCTCGCGGCGCTCATCCAGAGGGTCGCGGCATGACGGCCTCCTCTTCGGCCGCGAAGCCCGCGGAAGCGCCGGGCACGCTGGACGTCATCATGGCGCGCAAGCGCCGGGAGCTGGGCACCCGTCCTCCTCCCACGCACGGCGCGCATCCCCCGACGCGGGACTTCGCGCAGGCGCTGGTGCGGCGCGTGCTCGGCCATCCGGTCAACGTCATCGCGGAGGTGAAGCGCAAGAGCCCCTCGGGCGGCGCCTTCCCGCATGCGGACGTGGTCGCGGTGGCCCGCTCCTACGAAGCCGCCGGCGCCTGCGCCATCAGCGTGCTCACGGACGGGCCGGACTTCGGCGGCAGCCTGGAGGACCTGGTCGCGGTCCGCGCCGCTGTCTCCATCCCCGTGCTGCGCAAGGACTTCCTCGTCGCCGCCAGCGAGGTGGAGGAGAGCGCGGCCTGGGGCGCGGACGCGGTGCTGCTCATCGCGGACGCGCTCGGGGACTCGGAGCTCCGGGAGATGATCGCCGCCGCGAAGCAGGTGCGCGTGGCCGCGCTCGTGGAGGCCCACACGGAGGCGCACGCCGAACGCGCGCTCGCCGCGGGCGCGAGCATCATCGGCCTCAACAACCGCAACCTCGCCACGCTGAAGACGGACACCGGCACGGCGCTCCGGGTGATGCCCGCGCTGCGCTCCCGGTCCACCGCCCTGGTGGCGGAGAGCGGCCTCAAGCACCTGACGGACCTCACCGCCGCGCGCGACGCGGGCGCCAACGCCGTGCTCGTGGGCGAGTCCCTCCTGCGCGACGCGGACCCCGGCCTCGCCCTGCGCCGGCTGCTGGGCCTGGAAGGCGGCGGGACATGAACGTCCTCGTGAAGGTCTGCGGCGTGACGCGCGTCGCGGATGCGAAGGGCGTGTGGGCGGCGGGCGCGGACGCGATGGGGCTCAACTTCCATCCCGGCTCCCCCCGCTTCGTGGACCTGTCCACGGCGGCGCAGCTCGCACGCACGCGCCCCCCGCTGGCCGCGATGGTGGGCGTGTTCGTCAACGCGAAGCCGGAGGACATCCGGGTCCGCGTGCGCGAATGCGGCCTCACCGCCGTGCAGCTCCACGGCGACGAGCCGCCCGAGGCCTGCTCCGGCTACGGCGTGCCCGTCATCAAGGCGCTGCGCGTGCGCGGGCCGGACGACGTGGCGAAGGCCCGGAGCTACGTGGGCGTGGGCGACGTGGCGGGGCTGCTCCTGGACGGCGCGGCCCCGGGTTACGGCGGCGGCGGCGTCACCTTCGACTGGTCGCTGGTGAAGCAGCTCGCGGACTGTGGCCTGCCGGTACTGGTGGCGGGCGGCCTCAAGCCCTCCAACGTGGCCGAGGCCGTGAGGGCCACCCAGCCCTACGGTGTGGACGTGGCCAGTGGAGTGGAGTCCTCCCCTGGCATCAAGGACCTGGATGCGGTGCGCGCCTTCGTGCGCACGGTCCGGTCCCTCAACCCCTGAGGAGTCGTGCCATGACGACGGACACTGCCGTGGGCCGCTTCGGCCGTTACGGCGGACGCTATGTGCCGGAGACCCTGGTCCCGGCGCTGCTGGAGCTGGAAGAGGCCTACGCGAAGGCGCAGCAGGACGCGTCCTTCGGCGAGGAGGTCACCCGCGTGCTGCGCGAATACGTGGGCCGTCCCACCACGCTGACGCCCGCGCACCGCCTCACGGAGTCGTGGGGTGGCGCGCAGGTGTGGCTCAAGCGCGAGGACCTGGCGCACACGGGCGCGCACAAGATCAACAACACCGTGGGCCAGGTGCTGCTCGCCCGGCGCATGGGCAAGAAGCGCATCATCGCGGAGACGGGCGCGGGCCAGCACGGCGTGGCCACCGCCACCGCGTGCGCGCTCTTCGGCCTGCCCTGCGAGGTGTTCATGGGCGCGCTGGACGTGGAGCGCCAGGCGCTCAACGTCTTCCGCATGCGCGCGCTGGGCGCGGTGGTGCGGCCGGTGGAGTCGGGTTCGCGCACGCTCAAGGACGCGATGAACGAAGCCATGCGCGTCTGGGTGTCGCAGGTGCAGGACACCTACTACGTCATCGGCAGCGCGGCGGGCCCGCACCCCTACCCCACCATCGTGCGCGACTTCCAATCCGTCATCGGCCGGGAGATTCGCGCCCAGACGCTGGCCACGATGGGCCGGCTGCCGGACGCCATCATCGCGTGCGTGGGCGGCGGCTCGAACGCCATCGGCGCGCTGCACCCCTTCATCCCGGACACGTCGGTGCGGCTCGTCGGCGTGGAGGCGGGAGGCCACGGCCTGGACTCCGGCCAGCACGGCGCGTCGCTGACGCTGGGCACGGAGGGCGTGCTGCACGGCTCGCGCTCGCTGGTGCTCCAGGACGAGCACGGCCAGATTCAAGAGGCGCACAGCATCTCCGCCGGCCTGGACTACCCGGGCGTGGGGCCGGAGCTGGCGCACCTGGCGAAGACGGGGCGCATGGAGGTGCGCACCGCGACGGACGATGAGGCGCTCACCGCCTTCTACGAGGTCGCGCGCACGGAGGGCATCCTCCCCGCGCTGGAGACGTCGCACGCGTTCGCGGCGGCGCGCTCGCTGGCCCGCGAAATGGGCAAGGGCAAGCACCTGGTCATCAACTGCTCGGGCCGGGGTGACAAGGACGTGGCGACCATCTCCGCGCGCGGAGTGCCGCCGGCGACGGGGGTGAAGTCATGAGCACGGAGCTGGGCAAGGCGTTCGCCCGGGCGAAGGCCCGGGGAGAAGGCGCGCTGGTGGCGTACGCGATGGCGGGCGACCCGGACCTGCCGAAGTCCGTGGACGTCTTCGCCGCCATGGTGGAGGGCGGCGCGGACGTGCTGGAGATCGGCGTGGCGTTCAGCGACCCCATCGCGGACGGCCCCGTCATCCAGGCCGCGTCGGAGCGGGCGCTGAAGGCCGGAGCCACCCTGCGCCGCGTGCTGGACGAAGTGGTGCCGGAGGTGCGCCGCCGCTGCCCGGAGACGCCGCTGGTCATCATGACCTACGTCAACGTGGTGATGGCCATGGGCGAGGAGCGCTACGCGAAGCTCGCGCGAGAGCGGGGCATCTCGGGCACCATCCTCCCGGACCTGCCGCCCGAGGAGAGCGCGGGCATCCGGGCCGCGTTCGACAAGGAGGGCGTGGACCTGGTGCCCCTGTGCGCGCCCACGACGCCGCCCGCGCGCGCGCAGGCCATCGCGAAGGACGCGCGAGGCTTCGTCTATTGCGTGTCCGTGGCGGGCGTCACCGGCATGCGCTCGGAGCTGCCGCCGGACCTGTCGCAGCGGCTGGACCTGGTGAAGCGCGCCGCGTCCGTGCCGGTGGTGGCGGGCTTCGGCATCTCCAACGCGGACACGGCCCGGCCGCTGGTGGCCCACGCGGACGGTGTCGTGGTGGGCAGCGCGATGGTGAAGGCCGCCCACTCGGATGGTCCGGCCGCGGCGAAGCAGCTCTGCGCGGACATCAAGCGCGGCCTGAAGCGCTAAGGTCCGCTCCAGGCGCCAGCCAACCCCGGCGCCTGGAGAACGGACATGCACACTCCGCCCATCCTGGGGCCCACCCTCGAAACGCCTCGCCTCATCCTGCGTCCTCCCACGCTCCAGGACCTGGAGGGCTTCGTGGCGATGATGGCGGACGAGGAGACCGCGCGGTACATCGGCGGCCTCCAGCCCCGCTCCAACGTGTGGCGCGCCGTCTGCGCCATGGCCGGCTCCTGGGTGCTCCAGGGCTTCGCCATGTTCTCCGTGTTCGAGAAGTCCACCGGCAAGTGGGTGGGCCGGCTCGGGCCCTGGCAGCCCGCGGAGTGGCCGGGCCCGGAGATCGGCTGGGGCCTGTCTCGCGACGCGTGGGGCAAGGGCTACGCGACGGAAGGCGCGGCGGCCACCATTGACTGGGCCTTCGACCACCTCGGCTGGACGGAGGTCATCCACTCCATCTCCCCGCCGAACGAGCCGTCGAAGCAGGTGGCCCGCCGGCTGGGTTCGCGCTTCCTGCGCATGGGCATGCTGCCGGCGCCCTACAACGACCACGAGGTGGAGATATGGGGCCAGAGCCGTGAGGATTGGCGGACACGCAAGCGGTAGCGCGTGCACTTTTCCCTCCCGTCCCGCCATGGGCTGACACAGATTGGCGCCATGAACACACGCGCCCCCCAGGTGGTCCTCGTCCGTCACGGTGAGACGGAGTGGAGCCGCAGCAGCCAGCACACCGGCCGCACGGACCTGCCGCTGTTGGAGGAGGGCCGCCAGATGGCGGAGCGGCTGCACGCGCCCCTGGGCAAGTGGCGCTTCGCCGCCGTGTGGACCAGCCCGCTGACGCGCGCGCAGGAGACGTGCGTGCTCGCGGGCTACGGCGACGTGGCCCAGAAGAAGAACGACCTGATGGAGTTCAACTACGGCGACTACGAGGGCCGCACCGGCGCGGACATCCGCACCACGCGCCCGGACTGGACGCTGTGGACGGACGGCGTGCCCAACGGAGAGACGCTGGAAGAGGTGGGCACCCGGGCAGACCGCATCATCGCGGAAGCGCGCGCCCTCCAGGACGACGTGCTCCTCTTCTCGCACGGGCACATGCTGCGCATCCTCGCCTCGCGATGGCTGGGCCTGCCCCCGGACGGAGGCAGGCTCTTCCACCTGGGCACCGCGTCCATCAGCGTGCTGGGCTCCGAGGCCGGCGGCAAACAGCCGGTCCTCGTGAGCTGGAACGACACCACGCACCTGAAGGAGTGAAGGCCGCTACAGCTTCCCCTCCAGGAAGTTGCGCACCAGCGACGGGCCTTCCGGCGTCAGCACGCTCTCCGGATGGAACTGCAGGCCCACCACCGGCCGCGTGCGGTGACGCAGCGCCATCACCAGGCCGTCCTGGCTCCACGCCGTGGCCTCCAGCTCCGCGGGCATGGACTCCGCCGCCACCACCAGCGAGTGGTAGCGCGCCGCCTGGAAGCCCTGCCGCATGCCGGTGAAGACGCCGGTGCCGTCGTGCCGGATGTGCGCCGCCTTGCCATGCACGGGCTCCGGCGCGCGCACCACCTGCCCGCCGAACGCCGCGCCAATGGACTGGTGTCCCAGGCACACGCCCAGCACCGGCACGCGAGACTGGGAGATGGCCGCCACGCTCACCCCGGCCTCGTGCGGCGTGCACGGCCCCGGGGACACCACCAGGTGGGACGCGCCTGACGCCGCGATGCCCGCGACATCCAGCGCGTCGTTGCGAACCACCTTCACCTCCGCGCCCAGCGTGTAGAGCAACTGCACCAGGTTGAAGGTGAACGAGTCGTAGTTGTCGATGACGAGGATCACCGCCCACCTCCTTCGCGAGCCAGGCGCAGCGCGGCGGCCATGGCACCCGCCTTCGCCTCCGTCTCGTCCGCTTCCTTCATGGGGTCCGAGTCCGCCACCAGCCCCGCGCCGGCGGTCCACATGGTGCGGTCGCCATCCACGAAGAAGGTGCGCAGCGCGATGGCCACGTCCAGCGTGCCGCAGAAGGACAGGTAGCCCACCGCGCCGGCATAGGGCCCGCGCCGCATGGGCTCCAGCTCGTCGATGATCTGCATCGCGCGGATCTTCGGCGCGCCCGACACGGTGCCCGCGGGGAAGGTGCTCGCCAGCGCGTCCAGCGCGTCGAAGCGCGTGGTGTCCAGCTTGCCGCGCACCTGGGACACGATGTGCATCACGTGGCTGTAGCGCTCGATGATCATCAGGTCCTCGATGCGCACCGTGCCCGGCGCGGCCACCCGGCCCACGTCGTTGCGCCCCAGGTCCACCAGCATGATGTGCTCGGCGCGCTCCTTCTCGTCCGCGAGCAGCTCCTTCTCCAGCGACTGGTCCTCGGCCTCGGAGCCACCCCGGCGGCGCGTGCCCGCGATGGGCCGCACCACCACGTCCCCGTCGCGCACCTGCACCAGCAGCTCCGGCGACGCGCCCACCAGCGCGCGCGCCTCGCCCAGGTCCACCAGGAACAGGTACGGAGAGGGATTCACCCGCCGGAGCGCGCGGTAGAGCGACAGCGGAGGGATGGCGCCCTTCGCCTCGAACCTGCGCGCGAGCACCGCCTGGAAGCAGTCGCCCGCGCGCACGTACTCCTGCACCTTCTCCACCGCCCGGGCGTAGCCCTCGCGGTCCCAGCACGCGACAGGGGCCGGCGCGTTCTTCTGCGCGGGGACGGCGGCGTAGGCCTCCTGCGGCAGCGGCCGGCGCAGCTTCTCCGCCATTGCCTCCGCGCGTCCTTCCGCGTCCTTCAGCGCCGCCGCGACGCTGCCGTGCAGCGCGGGCCGCGCGATGGCGATGGCCTTGAGCGTCTGGGTGCGCGTGTCGTGGGTGACGAAGTCCTCCGCGATGAGCCACTCGGAGTCCGGGAAGCCCGTGTCGCGCGGGTGGCGGTCCGGCACGCTCGGCTCGAACCACGACGTGGCGTTGTAGCCCAGGTAGCCCACGAGCCCGCCCAGGAAGGGCGCCTCGCCCGGCAGCGTCGCCACGGACAGCTCGCGCCACAGCGTGCGCAGCACGTCCAGCGGCCGGCCCTCGCGGCGCTCCTCATGCGAGCCACGCCACAACGTGAGCCCGTCCCGGTCCAGCCGCACGCGGCCCGCCGGGTTCACGCCCACGTGGCTGTAGCGCCCGAAGCGCTCGCCGCCGTAGCACGACTCGAGGATGAAGCCGCGGCTTCCACCGCCCAGCTTCAGGTATGCCGACAGCGGTGTATCCAGGTCCGCCGGCAACTCCACCGACACCGGCACCGCCTGACCTGCTTCCGCGCGCTGCCGGTAGGCTGCCTTCCGCTCCTGCGCATCCATGGTCGATTGCCCTGACCCCCTCTTCCTTCACCCGGAGGGGCTCCCGGGTGCCCGGCCTTCCGGGCCCTGCGACTACGGTTTCGCGACGGGCTTCGCCTGAGCGAACACGCCGTCCTTCCACTGATAGACCTCGCGCTCCGTAACCTTCCGCGGCTTGCCTTCTTCCTCTTCCTCGACGCTCGTGCGGACCACCAGCGCCCGCTTCGCGGCTGCCTGGAAGGAGACCGTGAACGTGCTCTCGCTCGGGGGATCCATCAGCCCGCCCAGCTCCAGCGCCAGCTTCGCCTTGCCCAGCACACCCGGCTTCCCATTCGACCCGGTGTAGCTCACATAGGACGTGACGAAGTCGCCACACCGCTCCGGCGCGGAGTCCAGTTGCAGCAGCGTCACGCCGGCCTCCTTCGCGGGGACCAGCGTCACCGTCACCGGGCCGCCCCGCCCTCCGCCGTAGTCCGTGGACGCGACCGCCACGTCCACGCTGCTCACCCGGCGAGGCGGCTTCACGTTCGGCTCCAGCACGCGCACGCGCGCCTTGAACTCGTTGCTCATCACCACCGTGGCCACTTCCATCTCGCCGTCCCCGTCCAGGTCGGCCTCGAAGCGGAACGGCGTGAGCGTGTTGCCGAAGACCCAACCCGTGACGGGAGCCGCGCCTGGAGCCGCCTTCGCGTCCACGACGGCCACCTGGTACCAGGTGTTGATGTACTCGCCGACCGTCGCGCGAGCCCCCGCCTTCAGCACACGCACGGGCGTGCCCAGCATCAGCGTCCGCACCACGCCCGCGTCCGCCGCCGCGCTCGCGCGCAGGTTCGCCTCGTCCACGCCCAGGTAGAGCGTCTGGCCCGCCGTGAAGGCAGTGAAGGAGAAGCCCTCTGGATCCGGCGCGCTCTCCTCCGTCAGCGGTGAGCTGTATTCGAGCACCGCGTCCGAAGCCGGGGGGGACTGGGCCAGGGTGAGGGACAGGAGGAGCGCGGGCGTCGTCAGCATCACGAAAGGGTCCGGAAGTGGGGGTTCCCGGGTTTATCCCCCGTCCACGCCCACCATCCAAGGGGCCCTCCGGTCCCTGGCTTCGTCGTTTGGAGCGCAAGCAGAGCCTGCACGGACGCTCGCCCCCTTGTCAGCGGAGCGCGCTGGAGGGTCCGGCCGTGGGTGGCCCCTGCTCCAAGGCCTCGTTACCTCTAGAGGACCGTGGCCACCGCGACCCACCAGGAACGAACGCCGCTGGTTTCCGTGACGCCGCAGGGGCTGTATTGCCAGGCGGGGAACTTCCACATCGACCCATGGCGTCCGGTGGAGCGGGCGCTCGTCACGCACGCGCACGGCGACCACGCCCGGAGCGGCAGCCAACGCTACCTGGGAGCAGCTCCCGGACGAGGCCTGTTGCAACGCCGCCTGGGAGCGGACGCGGTCATCGACACGCTGGAGTACGGCGAGAGGCTGACCGTGGGCGACACCACCGTGAGCTTCCACCCCGCGGGCCACGTGCTGGGCAGCGCGCAGATCCGCGTGGAGCACCGGGGTGAGGTGTGGATCATCTCTGGCGACTACAAGCGCACGCCGGACCCCACGTGCGCGCCCTTCGAAGTGGTGCGCTGCCACACCTTCATCACCGAGGCGACGTTCGGACTGCCCATCTTCCGCTGGGATGATCCGCGCCTCGTGGCCCAGGACATCCTGCGCTGGTGGGACGCGAACCGCGAGGCGGGCCGCTCCGCGGTGCTGTTCTGCTACGCGCTGGGCAAGGCGCAGCGCCTGTTGGCGGAGCTGGGCAAACTCACGGACCGGCCGGCCTACGTGCACGGCGCGGTGAACGGGCTCGTCACCGCGTACCGCGAGGCGGGCATCGCGATGCTGCCCACGCAGTTGGTGTCGGAGACGGAGAAGGGCACGTCCTTCGCGGGCGCGCTGGTGCTGGCGCCGCCGAGCGCGGCCGGCTCCACGTGGATGCGCCGCTTCGGTGAAGCGGAGACGGGCTTCGCGTCGGGGTGGATGCGCGTGCGCGGCAACCGGCGCCGTCGAGGCTACGACCGGGGCTTCGTGCTCTCCGACCACGCGGACTGGCCGGACCTGCTGCGCACGGTGGCGGACACGCAGGCGGAGAAGGTGCTCGTCACGCACGGCTACACCGACCCCTTGTCGCACTACCTGCGGGAGCGGGGCGTGGACGCCTCGCCACTCGCCACGCCCTTCGAGGGCGAAGCGGAGGACTGACGCGTGCGAGCCCTGGCCGACCTCTACGACACGCTCGACCAGACGACCTCCACCAACGCGAAGGTGGAGGCGATGGCGCGCTACTTCCGGCAGACACCGCCGGAGGACGCCGCCTGGGGCCTGTTCTTCCTCACGGGTCAGAAGCTCAAGCGGCTGCTCACGTCGAAGCTGCTGGTGGGCTGGACGCAGGAGCTCACGGGCATTCCTGACTGGCTCTTCGATGAGGTCTACGCGTCGGTGGGAGACCTGGCGGAGGTGATTGCGCTGCTGCTCGACGGAGCGAACCTCCCGCCCGAGCACGCCGAGGAGCTTCCCCTCTCACGGTGGCTGGAAGAGCGTCTGTTGCCTTTACGCGGCCTGGACGCGGCGGAGCAGCGCGAGCGGGTGGTGGGCTGGTGGAAGTCCATGCCCCGCCGCGAGCTGTTCCTCCTCAACAAGATGCTCACAGGCGAGCTGCGCGTGGGCGTGTCCAACACGCTGGTGGTGCGAGCCATCGCGCAGGTCACCGGCCTGCCGCCGCCCAGCGTGGCGCACCGGCTGATGGGCACGTGGACGCCGACGAAGGCGTTCTTCGAACAGCTCGTGGCGCCAGACGTATCGGACGGCCACGTGTCGCGCCCGTATCCCTACTATCTCGCGTCGCCGCTGGAGCAGCCGGCGGAGTCGCTGGGAGAACCGAGCGACTGGCTCGTCGAGTGGAAGTGGGACGGCATCCGGGGCCAGCTCATCCGCCGCCAGGGCGATGTGTTCCTCTGGAGCCGGGGCGAGGAGCTGATCACCGAACGCTTCCCCGAAATCACCGAGGCCGCAGGGGCCCTGCCCGAAGGCACGGTGCTCGACGGAGAGGTGATGGCCTACGAGGACGGAGTCCCCCTGCCCTTCGCCCGGCTCCAGCGCCGCATTGGCAGACAGAAGCTCACGCCCAAGGTGCTGGCGGAGGCCCCCGCCGCGTTCGTCGTCTACGACCTGCTGGAGCAGGACGGAAAGGACGTGCGCGAGCTGCCCCTGCGCGAGCGCCGAGCGAGGCTGGAGGCCCTGCTCAAGGACCACCCGCGCTTCCCCATCTCTCCCACGGTGACGGCCTCGTCGTGGGAGGAACTGGCGGAGCTGCGCAAGGAGTCCCGCGCGCGCAACGTCGAGGGCTTGATGATCAAGCGCCTGGACTCGGCGTACCAGACAGGGCGCAAGCGCGGCGATTGGTGGAAGTGGAAGATCGACCCGTACACCGTGGACGCGGTGCTGCTCTACGCGCATCCAGGCCACGGCCGGCGCTCGTCGCTCTACACGGACTACACCTTCGCGGTGTGGAACGGCGAGGACCTGCTGCCGGTGACAAAGGCCTACTCGGGCCTCACCGATGAGGAGATTGGCAGGCTGGACCGGTGGATTCGCGCGCACACGCGGGAGAAGTTCGGCCCGGTGCGCTCGGTGGATCCGGAGCAGGTGTTCGAGCTGCACTTCGAAGCCATCGCCCCGTCCCCACGCCACAAGTCAGGCATCGCCCTGCGCTTCCCACGCATCGCCCGCTGGCGCGCGGACAAGACGGCGAGGGACGCGGACACGCTCGACTCGTTGAAGGGGCTGCTGCATGCAGCCCACTAGGCCCCGCCGCAATCGAATGCGCGGCAAGCACGCGCCGGAGAAGCAGGCCGAAACACCCAAGCCCACAAAGAGCCGCGCGAAGCGTCCCACGCCCCGGAGCCCATCCCCATACAAAGGCGCGCCGCTGGATCAACTCCGCCAGTGGTTCGCCTCGAAGGGCTGGACGCCCTACGCCTTCCAGGAAGAAGCATGGGCCGCCTACGCGCGAGGAGACAGCGGCCTCATCCACGTGCCCACCGGCGCGGGAAAGACCTACGCGGCGTACATCGGCCCGCTGGCGGACGTGGCGGAGCGCAACCAGAAGGGCCTTCAAGTCCTCTACCTCACGCCACTGCGAGCGGTGTCGCGCGACGTGGAGCAGGCCCTGCGTGAACCGCTGATGGCGTTGGACGCGGACCTGGTGGTGGAGAGCCGCACGGGCGACACGTCCTCCTCCGTGCGCCAGCGTCAGCGCGAACGCCTGCCCCAGGTGCTCATCACCACGCCGGAATCCCTGTCACTCCTCCTGACGCAGGAGCAGGCAGCGGAGAACTTCGCCTCACTGCGCGCCGTCATCGTGGACGAGTGGCACGAACTGCTCGCCTCCAAGCGAGGCACCCAGGTGGAGCTGGCCCTGGCCCGCCTGCGCCACTTTGCTCCGGGCCTGCGCATCTGGGCGCTCTCCGCCACGCTCGCCAATCTGGGCGAGGCCGCGCGAACCATCGTGGGCACGGACCGCAAGCCCACGCTGGTGAGCGCGGATTTGCAGCGCCCGGTGGACGTGGAGACGCTGCTGCCAGAGGAGGTGGACACCTTCCCATGGGCGGGTCACCTGGGCTTCTCCATGCTCCCACGCGTGGCGGACTGGCTGGACCCGACGCAGTCCACGCTCCTCTTCACCAACACCCGCTCACAGGCGGAGCGCTGGTTCGAGGGCCTGCGCTTCCTGCGCCCCGAATGGGAGCACCTGCTCGCGCTGCACCACGGCTCCATCGACCGCGAGGAGCGCGAGCGCGTGGAGGGAGGCCTCAAGGACGGAAGCCTGCGCCTCGTCGTGTGCACGTCCTCGCTGGACCTGGGCGTGGACTTCGGCCCGGTGGAGCGAGTCATCCAGATAGGGAGTCCCAAGGGCATCGGCCGCACGCTCCAACGCGCGGGCCGCAGCGCGCACCGTCCTGGAGCCACGTGCCGCATCCTCTTCGTCCCCACGCACGCGCTCGAGTTGGTGGAGATGGCCGCCGCCCGAGACGCCATCGCGCGCCGCGAGGTGGAGCCACGCACGCCCCTGTCCAAGCCGCTCGACGTGCTGGCCCAGCACCTGGTGACGTGCGCGCTGGGAGGAGGCTTCACCCGCGAGGCCCTGCGCGACGAGGTCCGCACCGCGACAAGCTACGCGTCCCTCACCGACGAGGAGTTCGACCAGGCCCTCACCCTGGTGCGCGAAGGCGGCCCCACGCTGCGCGCCTACCCGGAGTTCCGCCGCGTGGTGGAGGTGGACGGCCGCTTCCGCGTGCCCGACGTGCGCCTCGCCCGGCTGCACCGGCTCAACATCGGCACCATCACGTCGGACGCGTCCGTGCAGCTGCGCTACTGGAGCGGCGGCACCCTTGGCACGGTGGAGGAGTCCTATGTCAGCCGCCTGAAGCCTGGGGACACCTTCCTCTTCGCGGGCCGCCGGCTGGAGTTCAGCCGCTTCAAGGACATGACGGCGTACGTGAAGCCCGCGAAGGCCAAGGCCACCCAGACGCCGCGCTGGGGCGGCAGCCGCCTGCCCCTGTCCACCTCGCTCGCGTCCGCGATGCGCCGCACGCTGGAGGCCGCGCGCCAGGGCGACGTCACCCGGGACGAGGTCGCCGCCGCCTGGCCCATCCTCGACGCGCAGGCCCGCCTGTCCCGCATCCCCGGCGACCGCCGCTGTCTGGCGGAGACCTGCCGCACGCGGGACGGCTACCACCTCTTCCTCTATCCCTTTGAAGGAAGGCTCGTGCACGAAGGCATGGCGGCGCTCCTCGCCCTGCGCCTCACGCGCCTGCAGAAGGCCACCTTCAGCCTGTCCGTGAACGACTACGGCCTGGAGTTGCTCACCTCCACGCCCTTCCCCTTCGATGAAGCCCTGCGCCCGGCCCTCTTCACCCGCGAGCACCTGGTGGAGGACATCCTGGAGAGCGTGAACCTGAGCGAGCTCGCGCGCCGGCAGTTCCGCGACATCGCCCGCGTGGCCGGCCTGGTGATGCCGGGCCTGCCCGGAGCGCGCAAGTCCACCCGACAGGTCCAGGCCAGCGCCGCGCTCCTCTATGACGTCTTCGTGAAGTACGACCCGGACAACCTCCTCCTGCGTCAGGCGCGCCGCGAGGTCCTGGAGCATCAGTTCGAACAGGGCCGGCTCGCGCGAACCCTGGAGCGCCTGGAGGCGCACCCCGTCGAAGTCGTCCACGTCCACCGGCCCTCGCCGCTGGGCTTCCCGCTCGTCGTCGAGCGCATCAGCGCCAGCGTGTCCAACGAATCCCTGCTGAACCGCGTGCAGCGCCTCAAGGAGCGATGGTCCCAGGCCGATGCCAGACCCGCGTAGCGGACGCGGACGTGGAGCTGCTCCCGGAACGGGCGTTGCATTGGCCCCAGGCCGGCGTGCTCGCGGTGGCCGACCTGCACTGGGGCAAGACGGAGTCCTTCCAGCAGCACGGCATCCCCCTGCCCCTGGGGGTCCTGGATGACGACCTCGCCCGCCTCTCCTCCGCCCTCACCGCCACCGGCGCCCGGCGTCTCCTCCTGGTGGGCGACCTCATCCACTCGCGCCAGGGGCTCACCGCGGACGTCATCAGCCGCGTGAATACCTGGCGCGAAGCTCATGCTTCACTAGAAGTCGTGCTGATACGCGGCAACCACGACCGCCACGTGCGGACCCTTCCGCCTTCCTGGAGGATGGAGGACCGCGCGGAGGTATTAGACGAAGGCCCGTTCCGCTTCGCGCACCACCCGGAGCCGGCCACCGGGCGCTACGTCTGGGCCGGGCACCTGCACCCCATGGTGCGGCTGTCGGGCGGGGCGGACCGGCTGCGGCTGCCCTGCTTCCACCTGGGCCCCGGCGTGGGCGTCCTGCCCGCGTTCAGCGCCTTCACGGGTGGTGTGGACATGCGGCGGGGCAAGAAGGACCGCGTCTACGCCGTCGCCGGCACCGCGGTGGTGGAGGTCTAGCGCCATGAGCCAGGCCAGGTGCCACCGCGTCCTTCGGATCATCGCCACCGGCGCCACCCGCGACCGCTGGCGCGAGCCCGACGACACGGACTCCCAGTAGCCCCGCTTCATGCGTGGCGCGGACCGTCGTACCCTGTAGCGCGCGCTCTGAAAGGGATTGATCCCAGAGGGGAAAGCGCCCTCGCGCAAAGCTCCCTTCCGATCGCCAGAAGCGGGATTCATCACCGCACGCGTGCAACTTGTCGCAACCGCCCCAGAAGGTGCTAAGCGCTCCTTATTCCCACTCCCCACAGAATGGTTGACACTGCCGTGCTCATGGTCGATGGTCCCGCGCCGCATTGGGTCGGGAAATGCATGAGGGACCCGCGCCCACGGCACCATCCTAGAGGTTCGTTGGACGTGACTGCCTTGCCGTCTGAGCGCCAGGAGCCACCCCCCGCCCGGTCCACCGGGACCGGGACGGCCCCCCTGACTTCCGCGCCGAACGGTTTCCCCGCGTCCACCCCTGCTCTCATGTCGCCTTCAGTCCCCTTGCCCCTGGTCCTGGTATGAGCGGCCCTCTCTTCCCACGCTGGACGAATACGGTGTCGCGCCTGTCGGCCGCGATGCTCCTCGCCGTGCCCGCCATCGCCATCGGCGGCCTGTTGGCCTACGTGCGTTCCCCGCTCGTGACCAATCAGGCGCGCCCGGTGGAACAGCCCATCGAGTTCGACCACCGGCACCACGCCGGTGACGAGCAGATCGACTGTCGCTACTGCCACTGGACGGTGGAGAAGTCCCCGTCGGCGGGCATCCCCTCCACCACCGTGTGCATGTCCTGCCACGCGCAGGTGTGGAACAAGAGCCCGTACCTCACCGAGGTCCGCAAGGCGTTCTTCGCCGACCAGCCCATCCCCTGGGTCCGCGTCCACAACCTGCCGGACTACGTCTACTTCAACCACTCCATCCACGTGGGCAAGGGCGTTGGCTGCGCCACCTGCCACGGCCGCGTGGACCAGATGGGCGCCATCGAGCAGACCGCCCCGCTGACGATGAGCTGGTGCCTGGACTGCCACCGCAATCCCGGCCCCAACCTCCGGCCCCCGGAGTTCATCACCAGCATGACCTGGGCGCCTCCCACGGAGAAGGCGGAAGCCTCGGCCCTCGCTGAGACGCTCATCAAGGAATACGACGTTCACTCGCGCACGAGCTGCTCCACATGCCACCGATGAACACCAAGCCTGACAGCGCGCCCGCGCAGGAAACCCCCTCGTCCTTCGCGCTCCCGGTCGTCTCGGGCCGCAACGAGGCCGCCCCCCACGCGCACGCCCACGACGATGTCGTGGGTGAAGCGCTCGAGCACGCCTCCACCCGCGCCGTCCCGGCGGAAGGCGCGTACGGCAAGACGTACTGGCTCGGCCTGGAGGAGAAGCTCGCCACGCCGGAGTTCCTGGAGGAGACCCGCCCGGAGTTCCCCGTCGGCGCGGACCTTCCCCCCACCGGCTTCGCCCGCCGCGAGTTCATGCAGCTGATGGGCGCGTCGCTCGCCCTGGCCGGCGCCACCGCGTGCAGCACCCGTCCGCAGGATGAGCGGATGGTGGCGTACACGAAGACGCCGCCGGAAGTGACTCCGGGCAACCCGCTGCACTACGCGTCTGGCATGACGCTCGGGGGCCACACCTCCGGCCTGCTGATCACCGCGCGCGAAGGCCGCCCGGTGAAGATCGAAGGCAACCCCCAGCACCCCATCAACCAGGGCGCTGCCGGCGTCTTCGAGCAGGCGTTCCTGCTCTCGCTCTATGACCCGCAGCGCGCCCGCGTGCTGCGCCAGGGCAACAACCCCCGCTCGCTGCGCGTGCTGGCCGAGGACATCTCCACCCTCGTGAGCCAGCGGGCCGCGGCCGACGGTGGCAGCCGCCTGCGCTTCCTCACGGAGCCCATCAGCTCGCCGACGCTGCGCGACGTGACGGGCCGCATCCAGAAGAAGCTGCCCAACGCGCGCTTCCACACGTTCTCGTCCATCACGGACTCCGCCGCCGCGCAGGCGAACCGCGCCCTGTTCGGCCAGCCGGTCCAGGCCGTCTACGACCTGAGCCGCGCGGACGTCATCGTCTCCCTGGACGCGGACTTCCTGGAGAGCCGCCCGGAGAACCTGGCCCTCAACCGCCAGTTCGCGGACCGCCGCGACCCGAAGAACGGCGAGCTCAACCGCCTGTACGTCGCCGAATCCCGCATGTCCATCACGGGCGGCATGGCGGACCACCGCAAGCGCGTGAAGTCCGCCGAGGTCTTCGGCATCGCCGCCGCGCTGGCGCAGGCCGTGGGTGGCCCCGCGGCCAGCCTGGGCGCCGCCGCGTCCGGCAAGGCCGGCTCGCTGAGCCCGGAGACCCAGTCGTGGGTGCAGGCCGTGGCCCAGGACCTCAGGTCCAAGGCCGGCCGCTCCGTGGTGCTCGCCGGTGAGCGCCAGCCCGCCGCCGTGCACGCGCTGGCGCAGGCCATCAACGCCGCGCTGGGCAACGTGGGCACCACCGTGAAGCTCGTCCCGGCCGCCGCCCCGGAGTCCTCGGGCCTGTCGGAGATCAGCGCGCTGGTCGCGGACATCAAGGCCGGCAAGGTGGACACGCTGGTCATCACCGCCACCAACCCCGTCTACGCCCTGCCGGTGGACGCGGGCCTGGCGGAGGTGCTGGACCCCAAGCAGAACGCCAACCGCAAGGCGCTGTCCGTCCTGTACGCGGGCCACTACGAGGACGAGACCTCCAAGTTCGCCGACTGGTTCGTGCCCCTGGCGCACCAGCTGGAGACCTGGAGCGACGGCCGCGCGGTGGACGGCACCGTCAGCATCACGCAGCCCCTCATCCAGCCGCTCTTCAACGGCGTGCCGGAAGCGGAGCTGTACGCGCTGTTCCTCGACGAGCCCTTCCGCCCCGCCTACCAGATGGTACGCGACTACTGGGCCGCGCAGGGTGGCGAGGCCGGCCGCGCCGACTTCGAGACCCGCTGGGAGACCTGGGTCTCCGAGGGCATCGTCCCCGGCAGCGTCGCCGCCGCGCTGACGGCCTCCCCGGACACGGGCGCCGCCTCGCAGCTGGTCGCCGCCTACCAGCCGCCCGCGGCCGGTGAGCTGGAGATCAACTTCGTCCACGACTACCGCGTCCTGGACGGCCGGTTCGCCAACAACGCGTGGCTCCAGGAGACGCCGGATCCCATCACGAAGATCGTCTGGGAGAACGCCGCCATCCTCAGCCCGGCCACCGCCAAGCGGCTCGGCCTGGAGAACAACCACGTCGCGGAGCTGGAGTACGGCGGGCGCAAGCTGCAGGTCCCGGTCACCATCCTCCCCGGCAACGCGGACGACACCGTCACCGTGGCGCTGGGCTACGGCCGCACCGGCCTCCATGAGGTCGTGGCCAAGGACATCGGCTTCAACGCCAACCTGCTGCGCAGCGTGAACGCCCCCTGGTTCGACGGCGGCGCGAAGCTGACCAAGGTCCGCGGCAGCCACAAGTTCGCCCGCACCCAGTACCACTGGCGCATGGAGGGCCGCCCGCTGGCGCTCGACATGTCCGTCAGCGAGCTGGCGCACCCGTCGAAGGAGACGGAGCACACGCTGGAGCGCGTCCAGGCCAAGCACGAGCTGGGCAAGCAGAACAACCTGCCGGACTTCGAGTACGCCACCTCGCCGGACAAGGGCTACAAGTGGGGCATGTCCATCGACCTGTCGCGCTGCACGGGCTGCAACGCGTGCGTCGTGGCGTGCCAGGCGGAGAACAACATCCCCGTCGTCGGCAAGGAGCAGGTGGGCCGCGGCCGTGAGATGAACTGGCTGCGCATCGACCGCTACTTCCAGGGCGATGAGAACGACCCCGCAATGGTCATGCAGCCCGTCGCGTGCGTGCACTGCGAGAAGGCCCCCTGCGAGTACGTCTGCCCGGTGAACGCCACCGTGCACTCGGACGAGGGCCTCAACGACATGGTGTACAACCGCTGCATCGGCACGCGGTACTGCTCCAACAACTGCCCGTACAAGGTCCGCCGCTTCAACTACCTGCACTACACGCAGGGCAAGACGCCGACCGAGAAGATGCTGATGAACCCGGACGTCACGGTGCGCAACCGCGGCGTCATGGAGAAGTGCACCTACTGCGTGCAGCGCATCGAGCGGGTCCGCATCAACGCCCGCGTCGAGAAGCGCCTCATCCAGGAGAAGGAGCTCCAGACGGCGTGCCAGCAGACCTGCCCCACGCAGGCCATCGCCTTCGGCTCCCTGGCGGACCCCGCCCAGCGCGTCACCCAGCTCCACGAGGACGAGCGTGCCTACCGGCTGTTGCACGAGCTGGGCACCCGCCCCCGCACCGCCCACCTCATCCG
>NZ_RAWN01000009.1:0-90572 GCF_003668895.1 Corallococcus sp. AB045 | reverse complement strand
CTTCGGGTGGGGTGGGGATGCTCGTCGCGGCGTCACGCTGCCGGAGGGCGTGGCCTGCTACGCGATCGCGGCGACCACCGCGAAGGCGTTGGCGGACCGGCTGCCCGGTGACGGGCTGGTCCCGGTGGACAGCGCGCTCGGGCGGCATGCCCTGCCGGAGCTGACGCTGCGGTTCCCGGAAGCGAACCAGCGCATCATTCTGGGCGCGAACCACCTGGATCTGCTCGACCACCCGGAGGCCTACGCTGCGCTTCGAGCGTGGCTCGCTTCCTGAGCGGATCCGCGCGCTACAGCGGCTGGACGTGCTCCGCGATGCGGCCCGAGGCCAGCAACTCACGCAGCTCATCGGCCATGCGGTCGCCCTCGGTCAGCACCTGTCTCCACGCGCGGATCCGATCATCGGCCTTCATCTCCGTGAAGTCCGAGCGGTCCGGGATGCGTCCACCGGGCAGCCGCGCCAGGTGCGCGGGTGACGGCGTGATGATCAGCGCGCGGCGGAAGTTGAGCGGCCCCGCGCGGCGCCACTTGAGTGACTTGTCGAACCAGCCGGGCACCACGTACGGATAGAAGTGCGGATAGAGCACCAGCCCGTCGCCCGTCCCGTAGTCGACGTCCAGGTGGTAGTCGACGACGCCGCCGTCCCGGTACGTACCCGCCGGCGCACCCGGGATGTCACGAACGCCCGCGAGCACCATCGGAATGGAGCCCGAAGCGATGAGCGCGGGGCGCAGGTTGTCGCGGGTGAGGGGACGGTGAACCGACGGCAGATCCTTGAGTCCGGCGAAGGGACTGGTGTCCCCGGCGGTGTGGAACACCACGCGCTCCATGTGGAGCCCCAGCGTCCGGCGGCTCACCGCGTTCGCGAGCGCGCCCAGCACGAAGCCCGCGAGCTGGACACGGGACTGCTCCACCGCCAGCAGGCCCTTGCACCGGGTCGTCACCACGTGCAGCCGTGCCCACGGGTGCGTGATGATCTCCTCCACGCCATCCGGGCCCAGAAGTGACTCCAACACCGTCGCGCTCACCTCGCTGACCAGCGCAGGCGGAGGCTTGGGCGGATAGCGCTGCTCCAGGTACGCGTCCGCGAAGCGCTTCAGCGCGGCCACCGGGCTCTTCTGCGCCAGGCACGCCAGCCGCCAGCTCCCGATGGAACTGCCGATGAGATGCAGCGGCCGGGTGCGCGGCTGCTGGAGGAACTCGCCAAACAGCACGCGGTCGATTCCCTCCAGCCCCAGCCACTTCGGGCCACCGGAAGCGCCCGGAAGGATGTCCACATCCTCCGCACGCAGTCCGCGCTCCCGGAGGATGCGCAGGGCGTCGGGGCCCGCAAGCAGGGTCAGGCTCTGGCTCATCGCGGGCGCGGACCCTAGCAGTCTGGCTTGGGCGGGTGCTCAGCGCTCGTCGTCCGACCGTTCCGAATCCAGCGGATGGAGTGTCACCACCTGGTGGCCGTCCTCCGGTTCGGTGCGCGCCTTCTCCAGTTCCTCTGGCGTCTGGGGCGCCCGTTCGGAGAACCCGTCGTTCTCCAGATGCCGCTGGCGCTGCTCACTGGTCTCGCCGTAGCCCTCCAGCTTCTTGCCCGCCATGGTCGTCTTCTCCCGCGAAAGGTGAACCTCAAGGCTTGGGACGACGCCCTGTGGGCGCAAGCGGTGGTCTGCCCGGACGGCCGCACGCTCCAGGAGCGGGGCTCCAGCGGGCGCTCACTCCTCCAGCGTTCCCACGGAAGGGGCCGCGCCGTCGCGCTCGCGCTGGGCCTCCAGGTAGGCGGAGAAGCCCGCCTTGGACTGGATGCGGAACACCGGGATCCGCGGCAGCACGTCGTCCGCGAAGGCGTATTGCTCGCAGACGAGGCTCGCGCGCAGGGCGCCTTCCGGGCCTCCGGTGAAGGGCTGGACCTCGTGCTGGAGGTTGCCCCGGAAGTGGACCAGCAGGCCCGGCCGGGGCCGCAGCTCGCCCTGGAGCTGGTTGTCGCGCAGCAGCCGCAGCGCGCCTCCCTGCACGCCTTTCGGAACCCGCAGGTACAGGACGCTCACGTGTTCGGGCGTCGCGTCCGGGACGCCGCTCGGTTCCTGCAAGGTCGCATCGATGTGCCGTCCCACCGGCGTGCCCGCGTCCAGCAGCAGCAGGTTCAGATAGAACGCGTTGGGACGCGGACGTGTGTCACGGCCGCCGAACCAGCGCTGCGTCCACGGCAACAACCCGCGCGCGCTGTCGTCGTCGAGGATGCGGCGCAGGTAGGCGGACAGGAACGGGAAGCGGGCCTCCAACGTTGCGCGGCCTTCTCGCGTGAAGATGAACGCGAAGCCCCGGCTCGCTCGGAACGTCCCCATCAACGGACTGCGCGCGACGAAGCGGGAGCCGAGCAGGGCATCCCCCAGGGACTCCAGCTCGGCGCGGGGCAGGGCGTCGCGGTGGGTGACGTACTCGGGCACGGACCGGACGCTAGCGCCTTCCCGGCGCGCACGAGAGGGGAACCGCCACCGCTCGCCTCCTTCCCGGCCGGGCCCTTGGCTACAGGGAGGCCTGCTTCGCGCTGGCCTTCGTCTTGCCCAGCATGTGCAGCAGCGCCTTCTCCGAGCAGTGCATGCCTTCGCCCGAGTTCGCCGCCAGCTCGTCCACGGATCGGAAGTAGCGGTCCACCACCTGGCCCCGCTCGAACAGGACGAGCACGGACGGATAGATGTACGACGCCTTCGCCACCGCGGGTGTGTTGCCCAACTGCTCGGAGGCCTCGCGCACCGCGGCCACCATGCTCTTCTTGAGCACGGTCTTCTTCACCGGGCCGCCGTCGCCGTCCTCCTTCACGCGCTCGCGGGCCCTCGCCAGCGCGCAGGCGCAGATGAGCGTGCCCGCCCAGGTGCGGAAGTCCTTGGCGCTGTAGCCGGGGCCCATCACCTGCTGGATGTACTCGTTGATGTGCCGGCGCCGCACGTCCACCACCGCGCCGTCGTCGAGCACGAACTTGAAGACGTCTCGCCCGGACACCTTCAACAACCGCCGCACGAGCGTCGCCACGCGCCGGTCCTTCAGCTCGCGGTGCTGCCGCACGCCGGACTTGCCCGGGTAGTCGAACACCACCGTGTCGCCATGCACCTTCACGTGCCGCGCCCGCAGCGTGGCCAGCCCGAAGCTGCCGTGCTCCTCCGCGTAGCGCTCGCTGCCCGGGCGGATGAAGCAGGTGCCCAGGATGCGCAGCATCCCCGCGAGCACCCGCTCCCGGCCCAGCCCCCGCTTGCGCAAGTCCTTGCTCACCTGGCGCCGCATCTTCGGCAGCGCCTGCGCGAAGCCCACGATGCGCTGGTACTTCGCATCCTGCTGCTTCTGCGTGTGCGCCTCGCTGTAGCGGTACTGCCAGCGGCCCGCCCCGTCCCTGCCCACCGCTTGAAGCCGCGCGGAGGCCTTGGGCGAGATGGCCACGTCCGTCCACGCGGGTGGCAGGCGCAGCGCGTCGATGCGCTCCCGCTCCGCTTGCGACACCGCGCGGCCCTTCGCGTCCACGTAGCGGAAGCCGCGCTTCATCGTCCCCAACCGCCGGTGGCCGTCCTGCCTCAGCCGCTCCAACTGGGTCATTCCCCGGCGGGGCGGGACGCGCTCGGATTCTGAGACGGTGGCTTGGGAGGGCATCGCCTCCCTGTAGTGCGCAGTCCACGCCGGGGCGGCAATCCGGTTGCCCCCTGTCGGCAGGGGGAGCAGGCGGCCAGAAAAGCCCCTGGCGGCATTTTCGGATATGGGTGCAGTCGTTTAGAGTTCGTTGCGACTCCCACCTCTCAATTTATTCCCGAGGCATGACGACCTTTCTCGACGCCCTCCTGGCGTTTCCGACCGCGATCTTCACCATCCTCCTCGGAGTGGTGCTGGCCTACTGGCTGTGCGTGATCATCGGCGCGGCGGGCATCGACATGCTGGATGGCGACTCGGCCCTGGAGGGCGGCGCCAAGGCGATGAGCGGCGCGTTCGAGGGCGGCGCCAAGGCCACCTCGGGGATCCTGGAAGGTGGCGCGAAGGCCCTCGGGGGCCATGACGTCGGCCACGCGGGGCACTCGCACCTGCACGACGCGGAGGCCGCCACCGGCCTGCTCGCGGCGCTGGGCTTCGGGGGCATCCCCGTCACCGTGTCGGTGAGCCTGGTGGTGTTCCTCTCCTGGTCGCTGTCGCTGCTCGGCGGACAGGCCACGCACTCGGCGCTCTCCATGTTGCCCTCGTGGCTCGTGAGCACGGGCCTGGGCCTCGCTTGCGCGACGGTGGGCACGGTGGTGGGCGGGCTCGCGGTGCGGCCCCTGCGCCCCATCTTCATCGCCAAGCGCGCCCCGGGCCGCGATGCGCTGATGGGCCGCGTGTGCACCATCTCCAGCGGCAGCGTGACGGCGAAGGACGGTCACGCCACTTTCGACGATGGGGCCGCGGGCCTCATCCTCAACGTCTTCTGTGACAAGCCCAATGAGCTCAAGCGCGGTCAGCCGGCGTTGATCCTCGGCTACGACGCGGAGCGGGGCGTGTACGAGGTGGAGCCGGTGGACTGGCTCCTCCCCCAGGAAATGGAGCAGCTGCGTGATCCGCTGAAGGCAGCGGCCGTCGCGCGAGCCCGCTCACATCGATGAACATTGGCGTCCTCCGGGCTCCTCCGGACGGGCGCGACAATCGGCACCGGGTGGCTTTCGCGGGGGACCCCGAGTGCTTGGAAAAAGGCCCGCCCAACGGACTTCACAGGATAGGCCATGGATCCCATCACCAGTGTGGCAATCGCCGGCGTCGCTATCATCATCTTCTTCGGCATCTTCGTCAGCGTGGCCAAGTTCTACCGGCAGGTGGATCAGGGCAAGGTGCTCATCGTCAACACGCTGAAGACGGAGCCCACGGTCACCTTCACCGGCTCCGTGGTGCTGCCCATCGTGCACCGCGCGGAGGTGATGGACATCTCGCTGAAGACGGTTGAAATCGACCGCCGCGGCAAGGAAGGCCTCATCTGCCAGGACAACATCCGCGCGGACATCAAGGTCACCTTCTTCGTGCGCGTGAACAAGACGCGTGAAGACGTGCTCAAGGTGGCCCAGTCCATCGGCTGCGCCCGCGCGTCGGATCAGGAGACGCTGGAGAACCTCTTCGAGGCCAAGTTCTCCGAGGCCCTCAAGACGGTGGGCAAGTCCTTCGACTTCGAGCAGCTCTACACCAAGCGCGACGAGATCAAGGACAAGGTGGTGGAGACCATCGGCCGCGACCTCAACGGCTACATGCTGGAGGACTGCGCCATCGACTTCCTCGAGCAGACCCCGGTGGAGATGCTCGACAAGGACAACATCCTGGACGCGCAGGGCATCCGGAAGATCACCCACCTCACCACCGAGCAGAACGTCTTCACCAACGAGCTGAAGCAGTCCGAGCGCATGGCGGTGACCAAGCGCAACGTGGAAGCCGACGAGGCCATCTTCGCCCTCGAGCGTCAGCGCGAGGAGGCGGCCGCCAAGCAGCGCCGCGAGATCGACATCATCCAGGCGCGTGAGACAGCCGAGGCCGACCGCGTGAAGAGCGAGGAGTTCGCCAAGGCGCAGCTGGCGCGCATCAAGGCGGAGGAAGAGATCGCCATCAACGAGGAGAACAAGCAGCGCCAGGTGCAGGTGGCCCAGAAGAACCGCGAGCGCGTGGTGGGCGTGGAGACCGAGCGCGTGGAGAAGGACCGCGCCCTGGAGGCCATCAACCGCGAGCGTGAGACGGAGCTGCAGCGCATCGCGAAGGAGAAGGCGCTGGAGTCGGAGAAGAAGGCCATCGCCGACGTCGTCCGCGCCCGCATCGCGGTGGAGAAGACCGTCGCCCAGGAAGAGGAGAACATCAAGGACCTGCGCGTGACGGCGGACGCCAGGCGCACCAAGGACGCGATCATCATCACCGCCCAGGCGCACGCGGAAGAGGCGTCCGTGAAGGACGTCACGGCCGCGGAAGCGAGCGCGAAGATCTCCGTGTTCCTCGCCAAGGAGAAGCTGACCCTGGCCGAGGCCGACCTGGAGGCCGCGGACAAGCAGGCCAAGGCGAAGATGCGGCTGGCCGAGGGCATCCAGGCCGAGTCCGCCGCGGCGGGCCTGGCCAGCGTGCGCGTGCGTGAAGCGGACGCGGTCGCCACGGAGAAGCTGGGCATGGCGCAGGTGCGCGTGAAGGAGGCCGAGGCCTCCGTCATCGAGAAGCAGGGCCAGGCGCAGGCGTCCGCGGTGCGCGAGAAGCTGCTCGCCGAGGCCGCTGGCGCGGAGCAGAAGGGCCTGGCCAACGCCCGCGTGCAGGAGGCCGAAGCCACCGCCATCCACAAGCGCGGCGAGGCGGAAGCGTTCGCCACGCGCGAGAAGCAGCTGGCCGAGGCCGCCGCCATCCAGGAGAAGCTGATGGCCGAGGCCCGGGGCCTGTCGGAGAAGGCCGCCGCGATGAAGGCCCTGGACGGCGTGGGCCGCGAGCACGAGGAGTACCGCCTGCGCCTCCAGAAGGAGCGCGACGTGGAGATGGCCGCCATCAACGTCCGCAAGGAGATTGCCCAGGCCCAGGCCACGGTCCTGGCCCAGGCCTTCACCAACGCGAAGTTCCAGATCGTCGGCGGCGACGGGAAGTTCTTCGAGAACTTCGTCAAGGCCGTGTCCTTCGGCAGCTCGGTGGACGGCGCGCTGGACCACGGCGAGTCGCTGAAGAAGGCGCTCGGCGGCTACCTCAACGGTGAGAAGGACCTGCCGGCGGACCTGAAGGAGATCCTCTCCAAGCCGGGCCTCAGCAACGACGCGCAGAACCTGGCCGTCGCGGCGCTGCTCAACCGGATGTCGGTGAGCCCCACGGAGTCCACCGCCGCCGGCATCAAGGCGCTGGTGCAGTCGGAAGCCGCGGCCCTCGCGCAGAAGCAGCAGGGCTGAAGCCTCCCGCCAATCGCAACTCCTTTCCGGTGAACATCCATGGCAACTGACAGCACCAAGACCCCGGGCACCCAGGTGCCTGGGGGCGAGGCGACGCTGGAGGGCGGCAGCTACGAGGTCATCCGTGCGCGCCTCCTCTCCCAGGCGGACGCGCTGGCGACCCAGGCGAACGACCTCAACGGGCGGCGCAAGGCGCTGTTCGGTGGCACGGAGCTCACCGTCATTGGCAACGAGCGGGTGCGCACGGAGAACAACTGCGTCCCCCGCGACATCGTCAGCGTCGGGAAGTACCTCCTCTTCGGCTACAACGTCTTCATCGGCCTGAAGAAGGAGACGAACGTCTCGGACGTCTTCTCGCTGCACCGCTTCGAGAAGACGGCCGAGGGCTTCGACTTGTCCGCCGTGCCTCCCACGGAGGCCGGCGGCTTCCTCGCGGACCCCCGGTTCGTGAAGGACTTCGGCGAGCTGTACAAGTACTACAAGGACGCGAAGCTGCTGCAGCTGCGGCGGCGGGACTCGCGCCTGCTCGCGGTGTTCCAGACGGGCCTGTCCGCGCGCGACCTCAAGGTCTTCCGCTTCAACGTGGACGTAGAGGGCCGCGCCACCTACGTGGACAACCAGGGTGAGCGCGACCACGTCTACCCGCCGTCGCACGACTTCGAGTGGACGGTGGCCACGCGCGAGCAGTACGTGCTGGGCCAGCACCCGCACGTCAACGTGTTGGATCAGGTCTTCGTGGAGACGGTGAAGGGCGACCTCACCGTGAAGGTGGAGGACAACACCACCACCGGCCTGGGCATCTACAGCGAGCCGGTGGAAGACCCGGACCAGTCGCTGGACGACGCGGAGTTCGCCTGGACGCAGGTGGGCGGGATCATCCTCCTGCGCATCCTGCCGTTCCGGGAGAAGGCGTACCGCTACCTCGTCTTCAACTCGCGCACCCAGCACGTGGTGCGCATCGACGCCATCGGTCAGTCCTGCGTGCGGCTGCCGGAGGACCAGGGCATCGTCTTCCCGGGCGGCTACTACCTCCAGACGGGCGACTACAAGGTCTTCGAGGGCGCGTCGGAGGGGATGGAGTTCCATCAGGCGGTGCGCTCGCCCAACGGGGAGGACGTGCTCTACGTCTTCCACCGCCGGGACGACGGCGCCTACGTGCTCTTCCCGTACAACCTGGTGCGCAAGGAGGTTCAGACGCCGCTGCAGGCGCACGGCATGAGCCTCTTCGCGGACGGCGGGCTGGTGGTGTTCCGCGCCACGTCGCAGGAGCCCACGCGCGTGCACCCCATGCAGGTGTGGCAGACGCCGTTCGTCTCCGACGAGCACGCGGCGAAGCTGCCCCCCGCGCCGGGCTACCTGGGCAAGGTGGGCAACGCGGAGCTGGTGCGCGGCATCAGCGACGCGCTGACGCTGCCGCGCGTGGCGAAGACGGACAAGCCCACGCGCCGCACCTACGAGGACCTGGTCGCCGCGGCCACTCGCGCCCTGGACGCCTACTACTGGTTGTCCCACGCGGAAGTGGGGCTCCAGGAGCCCATCGAGCTGCTGCGCCGCACCTCCGAGCTCATCATCGATGAGTTCGAGAAGGTCCTCGCGATGCGCAAGCGCGCGGAGGAGTCGCTCGCGCAGGCGCTGCAAACGCAGGAGACGCTCCTGCTCAACGCGCAGCCGGAGGGGCTCACGGACGCCGAGGGCTTCATGCGCGCGCTGGCGGACCTGCGCCGGCACCGCGGGCACCTGATTACGTTGAAGGACGTCCGCTACATGGACCTGGGGCGAGTGGACGCCCTGGAGCAGGCGGTGGTGGCCGCGTCCGACGCGGTGAGCACCGCGTGCGTGGACTTCCTCCAGAAGGGCGAAGCGCTCCAGCCCCTGGCCTCGCGGCTGGACGGGCTGCTGGAGCGGCTGGAGCCGCTGACGACGACGGCCGAACTGGCCCCGCTGGCCGAGGACGTGGATCGCACCGCCCAGGGCCTGGAGGTGCTGGGTGAAGTGGTGGGCGGGCTCCAGGTGGGCGACCCGCTGGCCCGGGCCCGGATTCTTGAAGGCATCTCCGAGCTGTTCAGCCGATTGAACCGCGTACGCGCGGGGCTCCAGGCGAAGCGCAAGGAGCTGTCCGGCAAGGAGAAGCGCGCGGAGTTCGGCGCGCAGTTCAAGCTGCTGGGCCAGAGCATCGAGAACGCGCTGTCGCAGGCGGACTCGCCGGAGAAGTGCGACGAGGCGCTCTCCAAGCTCACCGTGCTGCTGGAGGAGCTGGAAGGCCGCTTCGGCGAGTTCGACGAGTTCCTGGGGCAGATCACCCAGAAGCGCGAGGAGCTGCTGGAGGCCTTCGGCGCGCGCAAGCAGGCGCTGGTGGACGAGCGTCAGCGCCGGGCCTCGGGCCTCTTCGGCGCGGCGGAGCGCATCCTCCAGGGCGTGCAGCGCCGGGCGAAGTCCTTCAAGGCGGACGACGAGCTCAACGCCTACTTCGCGTCCGACGCGATGATCCTCAAGCTGCGGCAGCTGTCCGAACAGCTGCTGGCGCTCCAGGACAGCGTTCGCGCGGACGAAGTGCTGTCGCGGGTGAAGTCCGCGAAGCAGGAAGCCCTGCGCGCCCTGCGCGACAAGCAGGACCTGTTCGAGGGTGGCGAAGGCCTCATCAAGCTGGGGCCCTACCGCTTCCACGTCAACACGCAGCCGCTGGAGCTGACGCTCGTCCCTCGCGACGGCGCGCTGTACCTCCAGCTCACCGGCTCCGACTACACCCAGAAGGTGGAGGACCCGGAGCTGCTCAAGTACCGCGAGCTCTGGGATCAGCACCTGGTCTCCGAGACGCGCGAGGTGTACCGCGCGGAGTACCTGGCCGCGGGCCTGCTGATGGATGCGGAGGAGGGGAAGGGCGGCCTCACGCTCACTGCGCTGTACGAGGCCGGCGCGCAGGGGCAGCTGATGGAGCGCGTGCGCGCGTACGCGGCGGACCGCTTCGACGAGGGCTACGAGCGCGGCGTGCACGACGCGGACGCGACGGCGCTCCTGGAGAAGCTGCTCGCGCTGCACCAGGGCGCGGGCCTGCTGCGCTTCGCCCCGGTGCCTCGCGCCTGGGCCGCGCTGTACTGGGCATTCGACCCGGACGAGGCGCTCCGGGGTGTGTTCCACCGGCGCGCGCGCAGCCTCGCGCGGCTGCGGCAGGCGTTCGACATCGGCTCGGACCTGGTGGCGCTGGGTGACGAGCTGGGCGAGCGCGTGCTCGCGTTCCTCCAGGGCCACGGCCTCACGGCTTCGCCCGCGGAGGGCCGGCAGGCGGGCCGCTACCTCGTGGAGGAGCTGGCAGTGGACCGCCCTCGCTTCACCACCAGCCGCGAGGCCCTGGCGCTGAAGGACGCCTTCCTCTCGCACCTGGACCGCCACGGTTCGCGCACCGCGTTCGATGACGACCTGCGCGGCCTGGAGAAGAACCTGCCGGAGCGCCTGCGCATCGCCCGCGCCTGGGTGGACGCGTTCCTCGCGAAGCGCGAGGGCGGCCCGGGTGACGCGGCGCACGTCGCGCTGGAAGCGGCGGTGGTGCTGCTCACCGAGCGCAAGCTGGACCGCGAGACGGCCGGCGCCATTACCGCCACGGAGGCCACGGGCCTGCTGGGCAGCCACCCGCGCGTCCAGGACCGCAAGCTGTCCCTGCGCCTGGACGAGTTCCTGTCGCGGCTGGGCGAGTTCCGCCAGGTGCGCGTGCCCGCGTACGTGGCCTACCGCTCGTACCTGCGGGACCTGCTGGACCGCGAGCGGCGCAAGCTGCGGCTGGAGGAGCTGACGCCCAAGGTGCTCACGAGCTTCGTGCGCAACCGGCTCATCGACGAGGTGTACCTGCCGCTCATCGGCGCGAACCTGGCCAAGCAGCTGGGCGCGGCGGGCGAGGGCAAGCGCACGGACCGCATGGGCATGCTGCTGCTCATGTCTCCGCCGGGCTACGGCAAGACGACGCTGATGGAGTACGTGGCCAGCCGCCTGGGCCTCACCTTCGTGAAGGTGAACGGGCCGGCGCTGGGCCACTCCGTGAAGTCGTTGGATCCGTCGGAGGCGCCCAACGCCACCGCGCGGCAGGAGGTGGAGCGCATCAACCTGTCCTTCGAGATGGGCAACAACGTGATGCTCTACCTCGACGACATCCAGCACACGGACCCGGAGCTGCTCCAGAAGTTCATCTCCCTGTGCGACGGCCAGCGCCGCGTGGAGGGTGTCTGGAATGGCCAGACGCGCACGTATGATCTGCGCGGCAAGAAGTTCTGCGTGGTGATGGCGGGCAACCCGTACACGGAGACGGGCGAGCGCTTCCGCATCCCGGACATGCTCGCCAACCGCGCGGACACCTACAACCTGGGTGACATCCTGGATGGCAAGGAGGACCTGTTCGCGCTCAGCTACCTGGAGAACGCGCTCACCTCCAACCCGGTGCTCGCGCCGCTGGCCACGCGCGACCCGCAGGACGTGCACCGCCTCATCCGGATGGCCAAGGGCGAAGACGTCCCCTCCGGCGAGCTGAAGCACGGCTACGCGGCGGCGGAGCTGCAAGAGATTGTCGCCGTCTTCCAGCGGCTGTTCCGCGTGCAGCAGGTGCTGCTCAAGGTGAACCTCCAGTACATCGCGTCCGCCGCGCAGGACGAGCGCTTCCGCACGGAGCCGCCGTTCAAGTTGCAGGGCAGCTACCGCAACATGGGCAAGATGGCGGAGAAGGTCGTCTCCGCGATGACGGACGACGAGCTGGAGCGCCGCATCGACGACCACTACCAGGGCGAATCCCAGACGCTCACCACGGCGGCCGAGCAGAACCTGCTCAAGCTCCAGGAGATGCGCGGGCGCCTGACGCCGGAGAAGGCGAAGCGCTGGGAGGAGATCAAGCAGGGCTTCGCCCGCGTGAAGCGCATGGGGGGCAAGGAGGACGACCCCGTGGCGCGCGTCACCGGACAGCTGGGCGCCATCGAGGAACAGCTGGGCTCCGTGCGCGACGCGGTGGTGCAGGCCGCCGCGCAGGCGAACGCCCCCAGCGAGGACACGCCCGTGGCCCCGCACCTGGAGGCCCTGCGCGAGGCCGTGCTGGAGGTGGCCCGCGTCAGCCGCGAGGCCGCCCAGAAGCCGCCGGCCCCGGTGCAGGTGTCCCTCCCGGCGATGCCCGCCCCGGTGGCCCAGGCTCCGGCCACGGACCTGGCCCCGTACCTCAAGCACCTGGCGCACCTGCTCAAGGCCCTCACCGAGCGCGTGGCCGCCCAGGCGGAGGAGGCGCCCACGCTGCGCAACGCGCCCATGCCCCAGGCGCCCGCGCCGGACTTCGGCCCGTACATGGCGCAGCTCTCCAAGGCGATCACGGCCCTGGCGGACCGGCCGGTGTCGGTGTCCCTGCCTTCCCAGGCGGAGTCGCTCCAGCGCGCCGCGAACGGCCCGTCTCCGGCGGAGCTGAGCCGGCAGATTGAACTGGTGGAGGGGGCGCTGCTGCCCCTGGAGCGCGCCGCCCGCCGCAACGTGCAGGGCGAAGGCGAGCGCATCCAGGCGCTCCAGGTCTGGCAGGGGGTCACTGAAGCCCTGGAGCTGCTGCGCGGCATGCTGCGGCGCTAGGGATTGCGAAAAGGGCTTTCAACGTCTGGCATTGCGCACTAGGACGGGGGGCTGTCTGCCCCCAACCCTGGAGTGCAATCCCATGCTGAACCTCAAGTCTGTTGTCTCTCTTTGCGCCGTCGCGGGCCTCACGGCGTGTGGTGCTGGCGTGGAGGGGGAGGACGGCCTCGCCACCCAGGAGTCCGCGCTGGTGACGGGGACGTCCCAGGGCTGCACCTTCACGGTGTCGTCCGCGGCGCGGGCGGGAACCTTTCCTCCCATCTATGACGTCACTGTCACTCGCGCGGCGGATGCCACCTGTGCCTTCGGCGCGGGCAGCGTAGTGGTGGGCTCCTCCACCGGCACTTCGCCCACGCTGTCGCTGGCGGCCAACGACCTGGGCGTGGCCGTGAGCTACACGTACAAAACCAGCGTCAGCGGCAGCTCGCCCCAGTCCCTGGGCCTCAAGCACGTGGCTCCGGACACGCTGGCCATCGTCCGCTCCACGGGGCTGTCCATCTTCCTGGGCTCGGGCTCCATCTACTCGGGCAGCCTGTCCATCGCGTCCAACGGGACGACGCTCACCGTGTCCGGCACGAAGAGCGGCACCATCTCCGGCCAGACGGGCTCGGGGAACAACTACGTGGCCAGCTACGTGAACTTCTTCACCAGCACCACGGCCCCGTCCATCATGACGTTCTGATGCCGTGACGGACGGGGCGGCGGAGCGCGCGTCTACTTCTGGGGCGCGAACTGTTCCGCCCCGTCCACGCTGCCGTCGTCCAGCACCTTGTCCACGGAGTCCACCAGCTGCTGGCCGTCCTGTGCGGTGACGCGCAGCTGGAAGCGGCCCTCGCCCACGCCCGAGTCGGTGACGAAGTAGTTGTAGCTCTCTCGCTTCAGCGCCTTCCAATCACCGTCGCGCTTCCACTCCAGCTTCTGGATGGGCAGCCGGTGGTTGCGCACCTGGATGGCCGTCCACCAGGGATTGCTGCCGTCCTTGAAGTGGTACTTCACCGGGCCGGCCACGTCGCAGGACACCGGCGTCCAGGTGATGCTCACCCGGCCGTCCTTCTCCTCCGCGATCTTGTCGAAGGCCTTGCGCGACAGGTCCAGGTGGCCCTTATCGCAATCCGGGCACTGGTCCACGATGCGCACGCGCACGTTGCCCTTGGGCCCCACGATGTCCACGCACTGGCCGCAGGCGGCGCTGTTGTCGTACTGCTCGCGGTTCATCGCGGCCACCATCAGGTCGCCGCCCTTGTCGTAGCTGCAGTTGCCGGCACCGGTGGCGTCGTAGAAGGTCGCAATCCCTTTCTGCTCGGAGCCCAGGGCCACGCCCCCGCCAGAGGCGGAGTCCCCGCATGCCCCACAGGCAAGCGAGGTCAGGGCCAACACCAACGCATTTTGCAACGAAGCGGGTCGGTTCATACCGCGCACTATACACGCGTCGCTCCGCGTCAAGGACAGACAGGACTCCGTGTATTGGTTCTGTCAGACGGGCTTGTTAGCGTCCGGGCCTTCCCCCTCCCCAAAAAAGGAAAGGAATTCCCATGATGAACAAGCTGACGTCCGTGGTGTGTCTGGGCTCCGCCCTCGTGCTCTCCGCCTGTGGCGGTCCGGAGCAGGAGGACGGCGCGGAGCTCGCGCAGCAGAGCGCGCGGCTGACCACGGCGTCCTCGCAGGGCTGTGACTACTCCGTGTCCACGGTGCAGATCACCACCTCGCCGCCGCAGTACGAAGTCGTGTTGACCCGCACGGGCGGCACCAGCTGCACCCTGACGACCGGCGTTTCGCAGGTCATCCAGAGCGTCCCGCTGAGCGCGCCGGGCACCGTGTCGCTCGTCGGCTCGAACCTGGGGCTCGCGGTGGGCTTCGTGATGAAGAACGGATGGAGCGGCTCGGCGGCCCACATCATGGCCGTGCGCGCCGTGGACCCCACGACGCTCTCCACCACGCGCAACGCGGACATCTACTGCGACTACATGACGGGCAGCATCAGCACGGGCAGCATCAGCACCACCGGGACCAACCTGAGCGTCTCCGGCACCAAGGCGTGCAAGATCAACAACAAGTCGGGGACCTACTGGTTCGCGAGCTTCACCGACTTCTTCACCACCACCACGCCCCCCGTCATCACCGTCATCTGAGGCACCCCTGAAAAAGCCCTGCCCGCCACCGGTGCATCCCCGGTGGCGGGCAGAGCCCCCCTTGCTGCGCGTTTCCCGGTGTGTCGTGCTGGGTGCTTCTCTCAGCGGCCGGTGGCCGACGCGGTCGTCAGCGCGCGGGCCTGGCCGATGAGACGGACGAATTCGGTGCGGTCGGAGTCACCGGCCACGGCGCCCTCCGCCAGCTTCTGCGTGGTGGCCAGGCTCCAGCCCTCGGCGGCGGGCGCGGCGCGGAGGATGTCCGCGGTGGCGGCCACGGCCACGGCGAAGCGGAAGTCACTGGACGCGGCCTCCATGGACGGCTTCAGCTTGGCGCGGGTGAGCGGGAAGGCCTGCTCCTTGGCCTCCGTGCCGTTGGGCGCCTTGGCGCGGATGCGCACGGTGGCCAGGTCCTGCGCCTCGCCGGTGAGCTCCACCTCGTAGAGCGCCGTCACGGTGTGGCCCGCGCCAATCTCGCCCGCGTCCACCTTGTCGTCGCGGAAGTCCTTGTCCGCGATGTCGCGGTTCTCGTAGCCCATCAGGCGGTAGCGGGTGACGGCCTTCGGGTTGAACTCCACCTGGAACTTCACGTCCTTCGCGATGACCTCCAGCGTGCCGGTGAGCTGCGTCTCGAAGACCTTGCGCGCCTCCTTCATGCTGTCCACGTAGAAGCTGTTGCCGTTGCCCTTGTCGGCCAGCTGCTCCATCAGCGAGTCGTGGTAGTTGCCCATGCCGAAGCCCACCGTGGTGAGGGTGACGCCCTCGGCCACGTACTTCTCGATGCTGGCCAGCATGGCCTTGGGGGTGAGGTTGGGGCCGATGTTGGCGTCGCCGTCCGTGAGCACCACCACGCGGGACACCACGCCGCCCGCGGCCTTCTTCACCGCGTGTTTGTAGGCCGTCTCCATGCCGGAGCCCATGGCCGTGCCACCGCCCGCGACCAGCGTGTCCAGCGCCGCGTGGATCTTCTTCACGTCCGTGGCGGGCGTGGGCGCCAGCACGTCCCGCGTGGAGCCCGCGTAGGTGACGAGCGCCACGGTGTCGTTCTCGTTGAGGTTCTTCACCGCGACCTTGATGGATTCAATGGCCAGCGGCAGCTTGTCCGACGACGCCATGGAGCCGCTGGTGTCCACCAGGAACACCAGGTGCGCGGGCTTGCGCTGCGAGCGGGAGACGACCTTGCCCTGCACGCCCACGCGCACGAACTGGCGGCGCGCGTTGAAGGGCGAGGGCGCGCCCTCCAGGTGCACGGTGAAGGCGCCTTCCTCCGGCGGCGTGTAGCGGTACTTGAAGTAGTTGACGAACTCCTCCACGCGCACCGCGTGGGTGGGCGGCAGCTGGCCCTGCTGCAGGTAGCGCCGCGCCATGGAGTAGGAGGCCGTGTCCACGTCCGCCGCGAAGGTGGACAGGTTGTCCTTGTCCGTCTCGGTGAAGGCGTTGGCCTTGTAGGTCTCGAAGACGTTGCCGCCCTCGGCGACGCCCTTGTCACCGTCCATCTCCATCTTGCGCTTTTCCAGGGGCTGCTGGGGCTGAGCCGGGGCGCCACCCAGGGCGCCCGTCGCCGCGCCCATGGTCATGGCGGCCTTGGCCTCCTTCGCCGGAGGGGCGCGCCGCATGGCGGGCTCCGGTGCAGCCAGGGCGTCGGAAGCCTCACGCTCCTCGACCATCAAGGGCGCGGGCGCGGCGGCGACGTCACCGCGCTTCTTGGCGGCCGGGGCCGCGGCCGGGGTGGAGGGCGGCGGAGGCGCCATCCGGGCGGTGAAGTTCTCGTCCTTGGGGGCGCTCTGGGTGGTCGCCGTGGCCTGGGGCTTGAGCTCGTTGCGCGCCGACACGCCCTGCGCCGGCTCCATCGAGGAGCACGCGCTCACGAGGCTGGCACAGAGGAGGGCACCACTGACGAAGGACACGCGGCGCTTCGAGAAGAAGGGGGACATGGGCGGCTCCGGGACGACGGGAGGAAGTCAGCGTGCCCCTGGAAACGGCCGACCTCCGGAATGGGTTTATCCGGTGAATTTTTCCCGGGTCCGGACGTGGGCCGCGCTTGCGTGGGGGGACCCCTTTTGCGACGGTCCCCGGCCATGGAGACGACACGACCGTTCCGGATTCTGGGCATCCAGCAGATCGCCATCGGGGGGCTGGACAAGGGCGCCCTGCGCAAGCTGTGGGTGGACACGCTGGGCCTGACGGCCCACGGCACCTACCGCAGCGAGAAGGAGAACGTGGACGAGGACATCGTCGTGGCGGGCGCGGGCCCCTTCAAGGTGGAGGTGGACTTGATGCAGCCCGTCAACCCCGACGGCCGTCCCAAGGTGCACGACCCGGCGCTCAACCACGTGGGCCTGTGGGTGGACGACCTGGCGGTGGCCGTCAAGTGGCTGGAAGGGCAGGGCATGCGCTTCACGCCCGGCGGCATCCGCAAGGGCGCGGCGGGCTTCGACGTGTGCTTCATCCACCCGAAGGCCAGTGATCAGTTCCCGCTGAGCGGCGAGGGCGTGCTGATTGAGCTGGTGCAGGCCCCGCCGGAGATCATCCGCGCCTTCGAGCAGGCCGCAGCCAACGCGGCGCACTGAGCAGCCACTGGGTGGCGCGCGCGAAGGCCTTCTTCATTGCGCGCTCCACCGGATCCCACGCGACGCACAGCACGAACGTGCACGCGATGAGCAGCGCGAGCAGGCCGGCGTACTTCAGCCACCCGCTGGAGTCGCCCCACAGCTTCTGGAACGAGAAGACGCCGAAGACGCGGTAGTACAGCAGCATCTCGTGGAAGAAGTACGCGGACAGCGACGCGGTGCCAAAGACTTCCAGGAAGCGGCGCGCGCGCGAGGGCTTCGCGTCCGGCGCCATCCGTCCCTCCACCCACAGCATCACGAGCAGCACCGCGCAGACCCACATGAAGCGGGTGGCGGAGTTGGACGGGTTGGTGACGAAGAAGCGGTGCGGTGGGTAGAGGTTGTTGAGCACGCCCGGCATCAGCGTGCCCAGAAGCCCCAGCGCGATGAGGAAGCCCAGGGCTCGCGCCAGGCCCTTGCGGCCCCACGCGCCCGCGATGCAGCCCGCGAAGGCGCCCAGCCACGCGAAGCCCACCCATGGAACCAGCGGGAAGGGGGCCCAGTTGGACTTGCGCAGGAACGACGCCCAGGGCTCGCCCGCGGAGTCACTGAAGGGCGCCAGCGCGAACGCCACCATCGCCAGGACGAAGGCGGTGCCCGCGAGCACTCGCGGACGTGAGGCCAGCAGCGCGGCCATGGGCAGGGTGAGCAGCAGGCACAGCCCCACGCAGTGGAGGATGTCCAGGCGCAGCAGCCACACGGGTTCGGAGCGGATGGGGAACCACACCCAGTTGACGAGCGCGGCGACGGCGAACACCTCCGCGATGCGGCGCAGGTTGCGGGGGACACGTTCGTGCAGCGCGCCCGCGGCGGCGCTGCGGACCATGAGCAGCGCCAGCGCGAACCCGGCGGAGAAGATGAACGCGGGGGCCACCAGCCCGTCCACCTTGAGCAGCCGTCCGGTCCACACGCTCTTGCGCAGCTCGGGGGTGAGCAGCACGAGCGCATGGGTCTGGATCATGAAGAGGACGGAGAGGCCGCGCAGCCAGTCGATGGCGCGCACGCGCTCGCGGGAGGCGGGAACGGCGGAGGGCAGGGTGCTCACGGGGGGCGCTACCCTACGTCGGTCCCGCGGGCGGTTGCACGCGCTCGCGGGACCGGGAACTGGTTGGACTACCAGCTGACGGCGTCGAGGTAGACCGTGCCCTTCCACGTGCCCGTCGTCTGGAACTCCACGCCCAGTTGGTACAGCGGGGTGCTGGAGCCGGAGGGCAGCTTCACGGTGATGGCGTTCCACGCGCCGGCCTTGAGGCTGCTGACGGCGATCCAGTTGCCCGTCCAGCGCCAGTTCGCGGAGGCACCTTCCAGGGTGTAGGGCTGGACGCCGGTGATCTTGCTGCCAGTGGGCAGCCACAGCTGGAACGTCACCGTCTTCCCGGACGGCACGGCCGCGTTGGACACGGCCACCGTGCCCTTGCCGGACGTGCCGTTGAAGGGCACGGCCAGCGAACGGGTGCCCGCGAAGGCCTTGGCCGTCGTGTTGCTCACGGCGGACAGCGCGGCGCCGCTGGCGGTCCAGCCCTGCGCGCCGGACTCGAAGCCGTACTTCGACGGGTCGGCCGGAGTGCCCGCGTCGGAGGAACCGGTGCCGCCGTCCACGCCGCCGTCGGTGCCACCATCGGGACGAGTGCCGCCGTCGGGGGTGCCCGCGTCGACCGGCGGGGTGCCGGCGTCCACGGTGCCACCATCGGTGGATCCGCCGCCGCCCGGGGGCGGAAGCGTGGTGCCGGCCGCGGGCAGGAGCAGGCCGCCCGCGTTGAGGAACGTGCCCGCGCGCTGCTTCAGGTACGGCTGGCCGTCGGTGCCCTGGTCGTTCTGGTAGGAACTCTGGCCGCCCGCGCCCGCGCCATACATCAGGGCGACGACGCCCACGTTGGCGAACTTGCGCCGGTGCGCGTCACCGCTCGCGCCGAAGAAGTACTCGGTGCGGTTGTCCTTGTAGCCCTGGCGCGCTCCGCCGCTGTTGTTGATGTTGAGGTGGTTGGAATTGCCCAGCGGGATCTGCCACAGCATCCAGCGCTTGCCGGAGGTCTGGTTCCAGAGGCGCAGCCACTCCGCGTAGCGGTTGTACGAGCGCGACGTGAGGGACGCCGCATCGCTCATGTCCCACGTGTGATCCGCGCCCTGCGTGAGCCGGTAGAAGTCCGCGTCGCGATCCAGAGGGTCGCCCACGATCACGTCATAGGTGGCGCCGGTGACGTTGGTGCCCAGGCCCAGCGGCTTGAGGAAGTTGACGACCTTGTCCACCTCCGGCTGGAGCGGATCCGTGAGCGAGTTGAACGCGATGTCCTTGCCGCTGGCCCACGCGGAGATGTGCAGGCCCAGCACGACGTTGTTCGCGCCCACGGCCTTGCGCAGCTGGAGGAACGCCAGGCTCCACCCTGCGACGGTGTTGGGCAGGCCCGCGAGCTCCGGCATCCCCGAGGAGGCGATGGCCGCGGGGGCGTTGGGGTTGGAGGCCGTCTGGAATTGGAGGAAGCCCACCACGTCCGGCTCCACGTGGAGGATGACCGGGCTGCCGAAGGTCTTCGCGCGCTGGAGGAGCAGCTTCACGTCCTCGAAGTAGGAGCGCATGGTGGAAGCGTTCTTCAGCTTCGCGAGCGTCTCCTGCTCGCCGCCGCCCGGCTCACCGAAGAGCTGGTAGTAGGTGACGACGGGGACGTAGCCCTGCGCCTTCGTCTCCGTGAAGAAGCTGGCGGCCCAGCTGCCGTCACGGGCGCCGTAGCCCCAGTTGTCCGCCCAGCCCTTGGTGAAGTAGCGGTAGCGCGCGTCCCACGGCACGTTGCTGTCCCGCATCCAGTTCTGGCCGGCCTCCTCGAAGAGGCCCACCATCAAGCGATTCTGGAATGCCGGGGGCACGGGGCCCTGCACACCCGTGGCGGCCTGGGCGGACAGCGCCCCGAGACACGTCAGCGTCAGCAGCGCCGCGAAGGCGCGTCGAATGGTGTTGGTCATGGAGGCGCTAGTACGCTCAGGCGCCCCCAGTCCTTCCGGTCCTGGCCTGCATCGCCCCTGAGCGGCCGCTCACCCGCCATGCCACCAGTCGCCCCCCGGCCCGCCAGGTGACCGGGCTCCAGGCCGTGGCGTCATCGATGCGTTGCGGGCACGCTCACGGAGGGCAGACCAATCCCGGTTCATTGGCATCCACATCCTGGAGCGCGAGCAGACACGTGAGCGCGTCTGGATCCACGGAGTCCATCAGGTACGTGCGGCGCCACAGCAATGCGGCGAAGCGCTTGGGCAGTTGCGAGTCCGGAGCGACGAGCGCGCGGCGCACGCCATTGCTGCCCACCGCGGCCTTCGCCATCGCGGACTCCAGCTTCGCGACCTCGTCGGCGCAGCCCTCCGGGCAGTTGTAGAGGAACACCGCGTGGCCGTGCTCCAGGTTGTGGATCCACGAACAGCGCGGCTGCTCCGCGGTGTAGCTGCGGCACGACAGCCACGTGGGGCAGTGCAGGCCGGAGTTGGGCGGGTTCTCACCGTTGCCGCACGCGGTGCTGCCGCACGAACTCACGTGATTGGCCGGTGACATGTCTGACAGCGGGAACGAATACCGCTGGCAGGCTTCGCCACCGGGGTTGGGCGGATCATCGTTCGTCGAACCGCAGGCGAGGCACAGCGAGAAGAGGAGGGCGGAGAGGGCGCGAGGCATCCACCCCGTCATATCGCAACGGCCCTGAGCGCCTCATCCCGGCGCCACGCCACGCCGCTCCACGTCCCGGCCGCTCAGCCCCCGGAAGCCCAGGGCATCCATCAGGCGCAGGAAGTCCGCGGGAGGCAGGCTGCCACCCGTGGCCCGCGAATGGCCGTGCGCGAACGAGCCCCCCATCGACGGCAGCTCCAGGCCCCGCAGCATCGCGAGCAGGTCCACCGGCTCGCGGCTTCGCAGCACGAAGTTCACGCGGCCGGGCAGGTAGCCCGTGTTGGCGGCGACGACGATTTGGTCCGGCAACCGCTGCACCCAGCGCATGGCCACCAGCGGGTGCACCTGCGCCTCGGAGCTGAACAGCAGGAGCGCCAGGTTGCCCGCGAAGCGCGGCGGCGTCTTCGAGCACCGGGCCACCTCGCGCTGCACCTCCAGGCGGCAGTCGCGCAGCGCGTCCACGCCGGGCACGCGCCCCTCCGCGATGTCCGTCGCGCTGCCCGCGCGCAAGAGCACCTGCATCGCCAGCGGCGCCGCGAACCGGCTGGAGCGGCGGGCCGCGTTGAGCAGCGCCACCGCCTCCGTGACGGACGAGCGCTTCGCCCGTCGCAGCGCGTCCTTGAGGAATGGCATCGGCGCGTCCGTGCCCAGGTCCGCCACTGTCCCCAGCACCGCCAGCCACTCCAGCGGGCCGGGAACGACGAACGAGGACGTGAGCACGTACGTGAGCAGGCTCGTGTTCGCCACGGGCCCATGGCCGTAGGCGGTGAGCACCTGCGCACCGGAGGGGAATGCCTCCGACGCGTGGTGATCCACCACCAGCGTGGGCACGCCGGGAAGCAGCGGCTCCGCGCGGCTGCCCATGTCCAGCACCACCAGTGCCTCCGTGGAGGAGGCTCCCAGCCGCTCCAGGAAGCCCGGGTGGTGGACGTCCTCTCCCTTGCCTGGCAGGCGCGCCGTCGGCCGGGCCCCCAGGGACTGGAGTGCCCGCAGCATCAGCACTCCAGAAGTGAGCCCGTCCACGTCCGTGTGCGGGACCACGAGCACGTGTTTGTCCCGGCACGCTTCCAGGAACTCGCGCGCCTGGTCCATCGCCGCCTCTGGAGCCGGCCAGTGCGCGTCTTTCGTGTGTCCCAGAAGCATGAAGCAAAGCTGTCACTGCCTGTAGCGGCACGGCAGGGCGCGTCCGTCGTGGCTGGTCGCCCTCCGGACGGGCCCCCGCGTTCAGTCGCACCGCGCGAGCGTGGCGACCTTTGCAGGCATGGAAGGCCTTTCGACCTATCGGCTGGGCTACGTGGCCCAATCCCTGACGCTGGGCGTGAGCGCCAGCCACACCTGCCGTCTGGCCACCGCGACGCCGCAGCGCCTGGAGGCGCTCGCCGCACAGAACCTGGAGGAGCTGGAGCAGCTGCTGCGCTTCAACGCGGAGCACGGCATCCACCTGTTTCGCATCGGCTCGTCTCTCATCCCGTTCGGTTCGCACCCGGTGAACACGCTGCCGTGGTGGAAGACCTTCGCGGGGACCTTCGCCACGCTGGCCCGCATCGCACGCCAGTCCCAGCAGCGGCTGTCCCTGCATCCGTCGCCGGCCGGCGCGTCGCTGTCCTCGCGTCACGAACGCGTGCGCGACGCCGCCATCGCGGAGCTGCGCTACAGCGCGCGCGTGTTGGACCTTTTGGATGCCGGCCCCGAGTGCCGCGTCGTCATCCACGTGGGCGGCGCCGCGCCCAGCCGCCCGGAAGCGCTGGACGCCGCGCACCGCATGCTGGACACGCTGCCGGAGGACCTGCGTCAGCGGATCACCATCGAACACGATGACAAGGTCTGGACCGCTCGCGAGGTGCTGCCGCTGGCTCGCGAGCACGGCGTACCCATGGTGGGGGACAACCTGCACAACGCGGTGCTGCCGTCGGATCCACCCATGTCCGTGGAGGAGCTGGTGCGCGAAGCGTCCGCCACCTGGCGCGCACTGGACCTGCGGCCCAAATTCCACCTGGCGTCACAGAAGGCAGGCGGGCGGCCCGGCGCGCACTCGGACCTCATCGTCCCGGCGGACTTCCGCGCCATGGTGGCCGCGCTCGACGGGCCCGCGGACTTCATGCTGGAGGCGAAGGAGAAGGACCGCGCGGTTTTCGCACTGCGTCGGGAGGCGATGTCTCAGCGTCCACCCAGGGGACAGGGCGCGCGGGCCCCGTGACTTCGCGGGTGCGAGGGCAGGGCACTTCCCATAGTGTCCGCGCCCATGACCCGCACTCCCCAGTCCTTGATGCGCGCGGCCCTGGCCGCCCTGTCGCTCGCGGCGCCCGCCGCCAGCGCGCAGACGACGCCCGCTCCGGCCGCGAAGGCCACGCCCGCGGAGGCGAAGCAGTTCGCCGAGAAGCTCAACGCGGACCTGAAGCAGCTCTGGACCCGCCAGGCCACCGCCGAGTGGATCAAGAGCACGTACATCACCGACGACACGGAGCGGAACGCCGCCTCCGTCAACGAAGAGGTGATGGCCTACGTCAACAACGCCATCAAGGACTCGCGCCGCTTCGACGGGCTGAAGCTGGACGCGGACACCGCGCGCATGCTGCACCTGTTGCGCGTGTCCCAGACGCTGCCCGCCCCGGCCGACCCCAAGCAGCGCGCGGAGCTGGCCGCCACCGCCGCGAAGCTGGAGGGCCTCTATGGCAAGGGCAAGTACTGCGGCAAGGACGGCAAGGGGAAGTGCCGCGACCTGGAGGAGCTGTCCGACGTCATCGCGGAGAGCCGCAACGCGGACGAACTCCTGGATGCGTGGACCGGCTGGCACGCCATCAGCCGCCCCATGCGCCCGCTCTACACGCAGCTGGTGAACCTCTCCAACTCGGGCGCGAAGGACATTGGCTTCAACGACCTGGGCACGCTGTGGCGGTCGTCCTACGACATGACCCCGGCGGAGTTCGAGAAGGAGGCGCAGCGCCTCTGGGGCCAGGTCAAGCCCATGTACGACGAGCTGCACTGCTACGTGCGCGGCCGGCTCGCGAAGCAGTACGGCGAAGCGGCCGTGCCCGCCGGCAAGCCCATCCCCGCGCACCTGTTGGGCAACATGTGGGCGCAGGAGTGGAACAACATCTACCCGCTGGTGGAGCCGTTCCCCGGCCAGGCCAGCCTGGATGTGGGCAGCGCGCTGGTGAAGCAGGGCTACGACTCGCAGAAGATGGTGAAGCTGGGTGAGAAGTTCTTCACCTCGCTGGACCTCAAGCCGCTGCCGCAGACCTTCTGGGAGCGCTCGCAGTTCACCAAGCCGAAGGACCGCGACGTCGTCTGCCACGCGTCCGCCTGGGACGTGACGTACGACAACGACCTGCGCATCAAGATGTGCATCAAGCCCACCGAGGAGGACCTGGTCACCATCCACCACGAGCTGGGCCACAACTACTACTACACGTACTACTACAAGCTCCCCGTCCTCTTTCAGGCCGGCGCCAACGACGGCTTCCACGAGGCCATTGGCGACGCGCTCACGCTCTCCATCACCCCGGCCTACCTCCAGCAGGCGGGCCTGCTCAACGCGGTGGAGAAGAACGACAAGAACGTCATCAACCTCCAGCTGAAGGACGCGCTGGAGAAGGTGGCCTTCCTGCCCTTCGGCCTGCTGGTGGACCAGTGGCGCTGGGACGTGTTCAGCGGGAAGGTGAAGCCGGCGGACTACAACAAGAGCTGGTGGGCGATGCGCACGAAGTACCAGGGCATCGCCGCGCCGGTGGCCCGCACGGAGCAGGACTTCGACGCGGGCGCCAAGTACCACGTGCCCGCCAACGTGCCGTACACGCGCTACTTCCTCGCGCGGATCCTCCAGTTCCAGTTCCACAAGGCGCTGTGCGAGGCCGCCGGCATCAAGGGCCCCCTCAACGAGTGCTCCATCTACGGCAACAAGGCCGCGGGCGCGCGCCTGCAGGCCATGCTGGAGCTGGGCGCGAGCAAGCCGTGGCCGGACGCGCTGTCCGCCATGACGGGCACCCGCCAGATGGATGCCACGCCGATGCTGGAGTACTTCGCCCCGCTGCGTCGCTGGCTCCAGGAGCAGAACAAGGGCCAGAAGTGCGGCTGGTGACGTTTGCCTGGTGATGTTTCCTGGGAGTGGACTTCGCCCGGGACGGGCGCTTAGGCTTGTGCCCGTCTTGTAGGGTCGAACTCTGTAGGACCGGACGGCGACTCTTCCTGTCCGCGATGAAAGAAGAACAGCAAATGGCGACTGGTACCGTGAAGTGGTTCAACGACGCGAAGGGCTTCGGCTTCATCACGCAGGACGGCGGCGGCGAGGACGTGTTCTGCCACCACACCGCCATCAACATGGACGGCTTCCGCACCCTGGCCGAGGGCCAGAAGGTGGAGTTCGAAGTCACCAAGGGCCCCAAGGGCCTGCAGGCGCAGAACGTTCGCGCCGCCTGAGCCTGACCGTTTCCTGATTCACCCAAGAAGGTCCGACTCTCACCGGGTCGGGCCTTCTGTATTTTCCGGAGCCCGCATGTCCGCCTTCCGTCTGCGCTTCCTTCCCCTGGTGGCCGCCCTCGGGTGCGCCACGTCCTCCACCTCCACGGCCCCCACGCCGCCAGCCCCTGCCACCGCGTCGGCGACGTCCGCGCCCGTGTCGAAGGCGTCGCTGGCCGCGCTCAAGCAGGAGCTGGTGAAGCAGCACGGCGAACCGCAGCGCGCCCGCATCGAGCGCGGCGTGGATCAGGTGGCCGCGCTCTGGCGCCCGGAGGACGGGGACCTGACGGCCTTCGCGCGCGAGCAGTTCCTGCCCACCGGCCCCCAACTGGACGCGACGTTCACGCGCTTCGAAGGGTTGTTCGAACAGTTCGACGGCCACATGAACGAGCTGGGCCGCGAGCTCCAGTGGTTCACGGACCTGGACCTGGGCCCGCTGTTGCCGGTGGAGCCGTTGCTCGCGGCGTATGACCCGTCCGCCAACGTCACGTCGGACCTGTTCAACGCGAAGCCGGGCTTCGTCGTGCTGCTCAACTTCCCGCTCACCACGCTGGCCGAGCGCGTGAAGGAGGGCCCGTCGTGGACGCGGCGCCAGTGGGCGGAGGCGAAGCTCGCGTCGCGCTTCAACCGGCGCGTGCCCGCGGCGGTGGAGCAGAAGGTGTCGCAGGCCATCGCGGACGCGAACCTCTACATCGCCGAGTACAACGTCTGGATGCACCACCTGGTGGACGCGAAGGGCCAGCGCCTCTTCCCCCAGGGGCTGCGCCTCATCAGCCACTGGAACCTGCGCGACGAGCTGAAGGCGGACTACACGGATCCGCAAGGGCTGGCGAAGCAGCGGATGATCGTCCAGGTGATGGAGCGCATCGTCACGCAGAGCATCCCCGCCGCCGTCATCGACAACCCGCGCGTGGACTGGGATCCGTTCACCAACAAGGTCACGGTGGCGCCGCCGGAGACGGTGGAGGCGAACGCGCCCCAGCGAGCCACGAAGGCGGACGCCGCGCCGGAGCCGGACACGCGCTACGCGCGGCTGCTCGCCACGTTCAATGCATCGCGGAAGGTGGACCCGTATTCGCCGGTGGCGCCCACCCGCATCGCCCGCGCCTTCGAACTGGACCGGGGCCTGCCGGAGGAGCGCGTGCGCGCGCTGCTCACCCAGATATTGGAGTCACCGCTGGTGCCTCGCGTGGCGAAGCTCATCGAGTCCCGCCTGGGCCGCCCGCTGGAGCCGCAGGACCTGTGGTACCCGGGCTTCCGTCCGGGCTCGAAGGTGCCGGAGGCACAGCTGGATGCGCTGACGCGCAAGCGCTACCCCACGGCGGACGCCTTCGCGCGCGACATCCCGCGCATCCTCCAGGGCCTGGGCTTCACGCGGGAGAAGGCGGACGTGCTCGCGTCGTACATCCGCGTGGACGCCTCCCGAGGCGCGGGCCATGCCCAGCAGGCGCTGCGCCGGGGCGACTTCCCCCGCCTGCGCACGCGCGTGGAGAAGGGGGGCATGGACTACAAGGGCTACAACATCGCGGTGCACGAGCTGGGGCACAACGTGGAGCAGGTCTTCAGCCTGTACCAGGTGGACCACACGCTCCTGTCCGGCGTCCCCAACAACGCCTTCACGGAGGCACTGGCCTTCGTCTTCCAGGCGCGCGACTTGGAGCTGCTGGGCCTGGGCCAGCCGGACGCGGCCAGCGAGCGCGAGCGGGTGCTCAACGACTTCTGGCAGACGTGGGAGATCGCCGGCGTGGCGCTGGTGGACATGGCCACGTGGCACTGGATGTACGAACACCCGGACGCCACGCCCGCCCAGCTGCGCGACGCGGTGGCCGGCCTGTCGCGCGACGTGTGGAACCGCTACTACGCGCCGGTGCTGGGGCGGAAGGACAGCCCGGTGCTGGGCATCTACAGCCACATGATCAGCTACCCGCTGTACCTGCCGGACTACCCGCTCGGGCACCTCATCGCCTTCCAGATTGAAGGGCACCTGAAGCAGCACGGCCCGCTGGGCGCGGAGTTCGAGCGCATGGCCACCTTCGGCTCCGTCACCCCGGACGAATGGATGCGCCACGCCACCGGCGCCCCCGTCAGCGCGGACGCATTGTTGCGCGCCACCGAAGCCGCACTGTGATAGTTCGGGCATTCCCCATTTCACTCATCTGGAGGATTGACCTTGAATTTCATCTCTCGTGCGCTGGTGCTGGGTTCCCTGTCGGCGATGGTCGGCTGTGCCACGACGAAGGGCGGCACGAAGACCCCGGACACGACGGAGCCGACGCCCGGTACCGCGTCGCTGGTCGACTACTGCGACGACACGCAGAAGGCGATCTCCAAGGAGGCGGACACGCTGGCCAGCCCCTACGGGATTGATCAGCACCTGGACAAGAACTTCCCGGACCGCAAGGTGTCGTGGCTGATGACGGACAGCGCGTACCAGAAGTTCGTGGTGCAGACGGGCGCGAAGAACTTCGGCCGCTGCAACGACGTGGGCTGCTACCTGTTCGCGGCGCCGTCCGCGTCCATCCACGGCGCGGTGGAGAAGGCGAAGACGGCGGACGGCAAGCATGACCCGGCGGTGCTGGGCCAGGCGCTGGGCCTGCCGGCGAAGAACTTCGAAGGCCCCCTGCGGATGATGACGCTGGACCTGGGCGCGCAGAAGGTCTGCACGCGCCTGCCGGTGGACGCGGATCCGGGCGTGTGGAAGTGCCAGACGCCGGAGGACACCGACTGCTTCAAGTTCGGCGGCTACACGTCCGGCGGCGCGCCTGAGGTGATGGTCATCAACGCGCCGGTGGCGGACACGCAGGTGGCGGAGATTCCGTGAGCGACGAGGAGGTGCTCCTCCAGAGCCCCCTCCTGTACCGCGTGCTGCGCGAACGGGACGGGGCGCTGTCCATCGAGGTCGTGGTGGGCGGCATCGTCCAGTTCGAGGTGCGCGTGCGCCTGAACGCGGAGGAGACGGAGTCCTTCCAGAAGGAGGGACGCGCCTTCGCGGACCGCATGGCCCAGGCCATCATGGCCAATCCGCCCTTCGGTGGCCGGTCCGTGAAGCTGTCCGCGCCGTGATGCCTTCGCGGGGACCCGCCGCATGCGGGTCCCCGTCGCAAGACACTACGGCGTGGCGGCGGTGTTGCCGGGGATCTCCACCAGCTCCACCTCGAAGGTGAGCACGGCGTTGGGCGGGATGCGCGAGCCCGTGGGCGGGCGCTCTCCGTACGCGGTGCTCGCGGGGCAGGTGAGCTTCGCCTTGCCGCCGACCTTCATCTTCTGCACGCCCTGGGTCCAGCAGGGGATGACGCCGTTGAGCGGGAACTCCACCGCCATGCCGCGCTTGTAGGAGCTGTCGAACTCCGAGCCGTCCACCAGCGTGCCCTGGTAGTGCACCTTCACGGTGTCGATGGCGCGGGGCGACTTGCCGGTGCCGGCCTTGAGCTCGCGGTAGATGACGCCGGAGGGCAGCCGGGTGGCCCCGGGCTCCTTGGACGCGCGATCCAACGTGGCGACGTTGACCTGGGCCATGCGCGCCTTGGCGAGCGTCTGGAGCTTCGCCGCGTACTCCTTCGGATCCACCGCGGGCGGAGTGCCGGCGACCGCGTCCTGGATGCCGCGCTGGAGCAGCGCCAGCTCCTCGGGGGTGAGGGCGAGCGCCGTCACGCTCTGGCCCAGCGAGAGGCCGAGCGAATAGATGGTCTTCTGATCATCCGTCTTGAGCTCCAGGGGCGCCTGGGCGGGGGTGGCCTTCGCGGCGGCCTCGGGCGCGGCGGCCGGCTTGGAACTCTTCGTCGGGGCCTGGGCCAGGGCGAGGCTCGGAGCACCGAGCATCAGGACCAGGGCTGCCTTCCACTGCATACGCATGCTTCCGCCTTTCACGAGAATGGGGGGACTATAGGGCCGCTCGTGCGCCGCGGGTCATCCGTGCGCACAGGCCAACGCGAAGAATCCAGCGAGCGGAAAACCACGGCGCACGAAGGCTTGCCTGGCGCGCGGGAAGGCCGCCGTTTTCTTGCGCGCATGACGTCTGAACGTACTGTGCCTTCAGGTCGCTGCACCCCCGCAGCAGCCTGTTGCACCAGCTGGAGGTCATGAGCCAATGAGCGAGAAGCGGAAGGCCAATCGGGCGCCCCTGGACATCTACCTCAACAAGTACATGGGCGGCGTGCCGTACATGACCCGGGCCGCGGACATCAGCCAGGAAGGCGTCAGCCTCTCCCGCCTCATCGAGCCCCAGCACGACGCGCGCCGCGTGGGCCTCCAGTTCCAGCTCCCCGGCTCCGAGGAGATCATCTACGCCGAGGGTGAAGTCGTACGCGAGTGGAAGGAACTGGGCCGCAAGGAGCAGTCCGGCGTGCGCTTCACGCTGCTCACCGAGCGGCACCGCAAGATGATTGACGCCTACGTCGACCGTCACACCGAAGGCAACTGACACGAGGCGTTACCCTCCGCGTGCGTCACCGCGATTGCGCGGTGCCACCGGCGGTTCGCGGTACCCCGCGCCAGGCGCATCAGGCGGATCCGACTGTCTCCGGGTCGCCTTGACTTCGCGCGAAGCGCCCCCCTTGAATGACCGGAGAGGTTCCCTGTGCGCTCGCCGAGTTTTCGCGGCGGCGACAACGGGAGGAGTGCTCCGTGAGGCGTTCGCTGTGGGGATTGTTGCTGGTCGTGCCGCTGACGGCGCTGGGCCAGGGCAAGGACGCGAAGGTCGCCGCACCCGCCGCTGGACCCGCGCGCGGCGCGGGCAATCCGGGCATCAACTGGGAGGGCCAGATCCTGCGGGCCACGGGCGCCGGAGCCCCCGACCTCAAGGCCGCCAACCCCGGGCAGGCGCGCCTGGGCGCCGAGCGCGCCGCGAAGCAGGACGCGTTCCGCAACCTGCTGGAGCAGGCGAAGAGCATCCAGGTGAGCGCGGGCCGCACGGTGGGCGACGAGCTGGCGCGCGACGACGTGAAGGGCCGCGTCGAGGGCGCCATCCGCGGCTACAAGGTCGTGGCCACGCGCTACTTCTCCGACAGCGGCGTGGAGATGGACGTGGAGCTGCCGCTCGCGGCGCTCTCCGCGGCGCTGACGCCCGCGCAGGATCCGGCCATCGTGCTCAACGCCGATGGCGCGGCGAAGTACACGGGGCTCGTGGTGGACGCGAGAGGGCTGGGCGCGAAGCCGGTGCTCGCGCCCCGGTTGGTGGACGCGACGGGCAAGGCGCTCTACGGCGCGACGGTGCTCACGGAAGAGGCGCGCGGCACCGCTGGCGTCGCGGCCTGGTTCAACAGCCTGGACGAGGCCCGGAAGGCCTCGCGCGTGGGAGACAAGCCCCTGGTGGTGAAGGCCGCGCAGCTTCAGGGCTCCGACCTGGTCCTGAGCGCCGAAGGCATCCGCGCGCTCACCGAGGCGAACACGCGCTTCCTGGCCGAGGGCCGGGTTGTCATCGTCACGCAGTGATGTCCGTGAACTCCTTCCGGACGACGGCCGTGCTCGCGATGGCGGCGATGCTGACGGGCGGCTGCGCGGCGAAGCAGGAGCAGCCCGCGACGGTGGCCCGCGCGGAGCAGTTGATGGCGTCCAATGCCGCCAAGCGCGGCGACCTGGTGCTCCGGTGCGAGCCCTCGGACGCGCAGATCCTGCTGGACGGTGTGGAGCAGGGGACGTGCAGCGACTTCGCCGGGGTGTCGCGGAGCCTGCGGATGGCGGACGCGAGCTTCCACCAGGTGGAGGTGAAGAAGCGCGGGTTCTATCCCTACACGACCTACTACCAGCCCAGTGGAGCGCGGGTGACGTTGAAGGTGAAGCTCCGGCCCCTGGCGCCCGAAAGCGGCGGCGTCCCTCCCTGAGCGGGGCCGTCAAGGCTGGCGCCCTGCACCACGAGGTGGCGGGCGACGCCCCGGGCGCACTCAAGGACCGCAATCAGGGGCCGAAGACGCCGTAGGATGGGCGGGGACAGGAGGCGGTCATCGGACGTCGCAAGAGAGGCAGTGAGCGCGCGGTGAAGGGGGCCCCCCAGCCCATCGCGACCCCGGAGGTGTCCCCGGTCCTGCACGTCGTGCACCCGGAGCCCGTGCCCCCGCCCGGCGACCCCGCGGCCTTGGACGAAACGGAGGCCCGCAGGGTCGACTTCGTCTGGTCCGGCGTGATGGTGGGCTCGCTGGCGCTGGTGTTCGCGCTGCTGTCCGTGTTCGGCGGGGTGGCGGTGCCGGTGCTGCTGGCGCTGACGGGCGCGTACGCGTTCAACCCGTTGGTGACGCTGATGGAGAAGCGCGGCGTGGACCGCACCTGGGGCACGTCCATCCTCTTCTTCGCGGGCACGCTCCTGATGGTGGGCGCGGGCCTGTACCTGGTGCCGGTGTTCCGCGACGAGGCGGCGAAGCTGCCCGGCTTCTTCCAGCGGGCCAGCACCCAGGTGGTGCCGCAGGTGGAGTCGCTCTTGGGCGTGTCGCTGCCGGACCTGGTGAGCCAGCGCACCGCGGAGCTGGGAGAGAAGGCCTCCGAGCTGCTCCAGAGCGCGGGCCCCACGGCGGCGCGGCTGGTGGCGAGCTTCGCCGGCAACACCGCGCGCTTCGCGGCCACGCTGCTGGGCCTGTCGGTGGTGCCGGTGCTGGCGTTCTTCTTCCTCCAGGACTACCCGCGGCTCATGGGCCGCATCCAGGACCTCCTGCCGCGCCGGTCCGTGGCGCTGGTGACCCAGCGCTTCCGCGAGGTGGACGAGGTGCTGTCCGCCTTCGTGCAGGGCCAGCTCACCGTGGGCGCCATCCTGTCGGTGCTCTACGCGGTGGGGCTGTCCGTGGCGCGCATCGACCTGGCCATCGCCATTGGCCTCATCGCCGGCTTCGGCAACATGGTGCCCTACCTGGGCACGGGCATCGGCGTGGTGCTGGCCGTGCTGGGCGTCCTCCTGTCGTGGCAGGGGCCGTGGCAGCTGGCGGTGGTGGCGGCGACCTTCATCATCGGGCAGCTGGCCGAGGGCTTCGTCATCACCCCGCGCGTCGTGGGGGAGAAGGTGGGCCTGGCCCCCGTGGCCGTCATCATCGCCGTGCTCGCCTTCGGTGAGCTGTTCGGCTTCGTGGGCATCCTCCTGGCCGTGCCGGCGAGCGCCATCCTCAAGGTCGTCCTGAGCGTCGTCCTCCAGCGCTACCGCCGCACGCAGCTCTACAAGGGGAGCGTGCAGGCGCCGTGACGAAGCTGGAGAAGCTGCACCAGGAGATCATCGCGTGCCGGGCCTGCCCCCGGCTGGTGGAGTGGCGCGAGGAGGTGGCCCGCGTGAAGCGGCGCGCCTACCGCGACTGGGACTACTGGGGGAAGCCCGTCCCCGGCTTCGGCGACCCGAAGGCCCGGCTGATCATCGTGGGTCTGGCGCCCGCCGCGCACGGCGCCAACCGCACGGGGCGGATGTTCACCGGGGACCGCTCCGGGGACTTCCTCTACGCGGGGCTGCAGCGCGCGGGCTTCGCGAACCAGGGCCACAGCGAGCACCGGGACGACGGGCTGAAGCTGACGGACGCCTTCATCGTCGCGGCCGGCCGGTGCGCGCCGCCGGACAACAAGCCGCTGCCGGAGGAGCTGGCCCGCTGCGCGCCGTTCCTGGACCGGGAGATGGCGCTGTTGCCCGCACGGGTGCTGCTCGCCCTGGGGGCCATCGGGTGGAACGCCGCGCTGGCGTCGGCCGCCCGCACGGGCAGTCCGCTCCCCACGCCCCGGCCCGCCTTCGGCCACGGCGCCGAGTTCCGGCTGCCGGACGGCCGGTGGCTCGTGGGCAGCTACCACGTCAGCCAGCAGAACACCCAGACGGGGAGGCTCACCCCCGCCATGTTCGACGCGGTGATGAAACGCGTCCGCGCGTTGTTGGAGACGTGAGCGCGGGGAAGAGAAGGCCCTTTGCTCATGTTCCTTGACAGGTGTGGGAGCCCGCTGTTATTCCCCGCGCCCATCCGCACGACGGGTCGTTAGCTCAGCGGTAGAGCACTACCTTGACACGGTAGGGGTCAGTGGTTCGATCCCACTACGACCCATCATCAGTAAGTGTTCCATCTCGCGGGCGGCAGGCTTTCTCAAAAGCCTGCCGCCCGCGGTTTTTTCCAGCGCAGGGGTTTATCCGCCATGTCCGAATCCATCACGGTGACGCTCCCCGACGGCAGCCAGAAGCAGACCGCCCGGGGCACGACCATCGCGGACTTCGTGAAGGGCAGCATCGGCGTGGGGCTCGCGAAGGCGGCCCTGTTCGCCCGGGTCAACGGCCAGGACATGGACCTGACCCGGACGCTCGACGAGGACGCGAAGCTGCAGATCTTCACGTCCAAGAGCCCGGAAGGCCTGGACCTCATCCGTCACGACGCCGCGCACGTGGTGGCCAGCGCCGTGCAGAAGCTGTTCCCCGGCACGCAGGTGACCATCGGTCCCGCGACGGAGGAGGGCTTCTACTACGACTTCTTCCGCGAGAAGCCCTTCACGCCGGAGGAGCTGGAGAAGATTGAAGCGGCCGCCAACGCGGAGCTCAAGCAGGACGCGCCCTTCGTCCGCACTGAGATCTCCATGGAGGACGCCATCAAGCTCTTCGAGGAGAAGGGCGAGAAGTTCAAGGTGGAGATCGTAAAGGACATCGCCGCCAAGGGCGCCAAGACGCTCACGCTCTACACCCACGGCGACTGGGTGGACTTCTGCCTGGGGCCCCACGCGCCCAGCACGGGGAAGATCGGCGTCATCAAGATCCTCTCCTCCAGCGGCGCGTACTGGCGCGGCGACCACCGCAACCCCATGCTCCAGCGCGTGTACGGCACGGCCTTCTTCGACAAGAAGGCGCTGGAGGCCCACCTCACGCGCATCGAAGAGGCGCGCAAGCGCGACCACCGCAAGCTGGGCAAGGAGCTGGATCTCTTCCACTTCCACCCGTACTCGCCGGGCGCGGCCTTCTGGACGCCCAAGGGCACCGCGCTCTACCAGACGCTGTCGGACTGGATGCGCTCGCTCACGGCCGGTGACGGCTACGTGGAGATCAAGACGCCCCTGATGTTCAACAAGGGCCTCTGGGAGACGAGCGGTCACTGGGGCAAGTACAAGGAGAACATGTTCCTGGTGCTCGACAGCGAGTCCGGCGAGCACGACTTCTCCCTCAAGCCGATGAACTGCCCGTCGCACCACCTGTTCTACGGCTTCAAGAAGCACAGCTACCGCGACCTGCCCCTGCGCCTGCACACCCAGGACGTGCTCCACCGCAACGAGGCCGCGGGCTCCCTGGGCGGCCTCACCCGCGTGCGCCAGTTCGCGCAGGACGACGCGCACATCTACTGCATGGAGAGCCAGATCACCGACGAGGTGCGGCGCTTCGTGCAACTGCTGGATCGCGTCTACAAGGCGGTGGGCCTCACCTACGCGGTGAAGCTGTCCACGCGCCCCGAGCAGCGCCTGGGCGACGACTCCCTCTGGGACCGCGCGGAAGGCGGCCTCAAGGCGGCGCTGGAGTCGCTGGGCCTGGCGTACGAGCTGGCCCCTGGTGACGGCGCCTTCTACGGCCCGAAGATCGACTTCGCCGTGTCCGACAGCATTGGCCGCAAGTGGCAGCTGGGCACCATGCAGCTGGACTACCTGGCCCCGGAGCGCTTCGACCTCACCTACGTGGGCGAGGACAACGCCGCGCACCGCCCGGTGGTCCTCCACCGCGCCATCTTCGGCTCCTTCGAGCGCTTCACCGCCATCCTCATCGAGCACTTCGCCGGCGCCTTCCCAGCGTGGCTGGCCCCGGTGCAGGCCATCCTCGTCACCGTGGCGGACCGTCAGATGGACTACGCCCGCAAGGTGCGGGACGACCTGCGCGCCAAGGGCTTCCGCGTGGAGCTGGACGAGCGCGGCATCACGCTCAACGCGAAGATCCGCGAAGCCCAGCTGCAGAAGATCCCCTTCACCCTGGTGGTGGGCGACAACGAGGTGGAGGCCGGCGCCGTGGCCCCCCGCCGCTACGGCGGCGAGGACCTGAAGACGATGAAGTACGCGGACTTCGAGGCCCTGCTGGTCAAGGAAGCCACGCTGCCCTGAGTTGTGTAGGGGACTTGACTCCCCGTCCGGGCTGGACTACTTGCGCGACTTCCGGGGATTGAGGCACGCCCTCATCCCCTGAGTCGTCGGAGGGTCCTCCCATCGTTCGCGATCAGAGAACCAATCGCCGTATCCGAGCCCGCGAGGTCCGAGTCGTCGGACCGAACGCCGAGCAGCTCGGAGTCATGTCCCTGGAAGCAGCCCTGGCGCGCGCCCAGGCGGACGGTCTCGACCTCGTCGAGATCTCCCCCATGGCCAAGCCGCCGGTCTGCAAGATCATGGACTACGGCAAGTTCAAGTACGAGGAGAAGAAGAAGGCCTCGGACGCGAAGAAGAAGCAGGTCGTGGTCCACCTCAAAGAGGTGAAGCTCCGCCCCAAGACGGAGGAGCACGACTACGAGTTCAAGGTCCGCAACGTCCGCCGGTTCCTGGAGGAGGGGAACAAGGCGAAGATCACCATCCAGTTCCGGGGTCGTGAAATCACCCACAAGGAGCTGGGGAGCGCGATCCTGGACGATGTGACGAAGGACCTGAAGGAAATCGCGGTGGTGGAGCAGAACCCCCGGATGGAAGGGCGCCAGATGTTCATGATCCTGGCCCCCAACCCGAAGGTGGCGCAGCGTGCCCGCGACCTGGCCCGCCAGCAGGTGGAGGCGGCCGGGAAGAAGCAGGAAGGCAGGCCGGCGGACGTCAAGCCGGCGGTGGCGGCAGTGGTTTCTGCGTTGGCTGTAGGAAACGCTACCCCCATCGCCTCAAAAGAGTGATAGAGGCTTTCGCCCAAAGCGTCCGGGAACCGTGTGTCCCGGTCCGCCGTCAGTCACGAAGACTGCCGGCCGACAGGCAGAAGGAAGGTTTGGGATCATGCCCAAGTTGAAGACCCGCAGCGCCGCGAAGAAGCGCTTCCACGTGAAGAAGAGCGGCCAGGTGAAGTTCGGCAAGGCGTTCAGCAAGCACCTGTTCACCTTCTCCAAGACGGCCAAGCAGAAGCGCGGCAACCGTGGCACGGGCCACCTGCGCGACATGGACGCGAAGAAGGTCATCAAGGAGCTGTTCCCCTACGGCGCCTGAGTCGTCCTCGGGTTTGAACCAATCGTGAGTCCTGGCGGAGCGGCGTGAAGCCAGCGCCCCGGGGCTCCCTTCCAGAAGTCAGGAGTGTGTCATGCGCGTCAAAAAGGGTTTCAAGGCTCGTCGTCGTCGTAATCGCATTCTCAAGCTTGCGAAGGGCTTCCGCGGCCGTCGCAAGAACTGCTACCGCCGTGCGAACCAGGCCGTCGAGCGCGCCCTGGACTACGCCACCCGCGACCGCGCGGTGCGCAAGCGCAACTTCCGCTCCCTGTGGATCGTCCGCATCAACGCGGCCGCCCGCACCGTGGGCCTGTCCTACTCGAAGCTGATCGCCGGCTTGGCGAAGGCGAAGATCTCCCTGGATCGCAAGGTCCTGTCGGATCTGGCCATCGCGGACCCCGCGGGCTTTGCCGCCATCGCCAACATCGCGAAGGCAGCCTGAGACACGGCCGGCGGTGACGCCGGCTTCCGAAGCTGAAACGGGCTGCCTCCACCAGGGGGCGGCCCTTTTTTTTGCCCGGCGCCAGAGGCGACCGGGGCGTGAATGGAAGGCGGGAAGAGGACCATGCGAGACCGGTTGCAGGCTTTGGCGGACGCGGCGCGCCAGGAGATCTCCGGCGTGTCGGAGCCCTCGCAGGTGGAGGCGTTGCGCATCCGCTACCTGGGCAAGAAGGGCGAGCTGTCCGCGGTGCTGGGCGGCATGGGCAAGCTGCCCCCGGACGAGCGGCGCGCCCTGGGAGAGATCGCCAACACCGTCAAGGCGGAGCTGGAGCAGCTGCTGGCGGACGCCACGAAGCGGGCGGAAGAGGCCGCGCTGGAGGCTCAGCTGAAGGGCCCCAGGCTGGACGTGACGCTGCCCGGGCGCGCGGTGCTGCCCGGCGGACGGCACCCGGTGTCGCGCACGATGGAGGACATCGTCCGGACGTTCGCGCGGCTCGGGTTCGAGGTGGCGGTCGGCCCGGAGATCGAGCTCGACTACTTCAACTTCGAGGCGCTGAACCTGCCCAAGGATCACCCCGCGCGGGACATGCAGGACACGTTCTACGTGGACGAGCCCAGCCTGGGCCACGCGAAGAAGGCGGACAGCCCGTCGCTTCTGCGCACGCACACGTCGCCGGTGCAGGTGCGGCACATGCTGGCGCGCAAGCCGCCCATCCGCGCGGTGATGCCGGGCCGGGTGTACCGGCGGGATTCGGACATCACGCACACGCCCATGTTCCACCAGGTGGAAGGCCTGCTCGTGGACAAGGACGTGAGCTTCGCGGAGCTGAAGGGCACGCTGGACGCGTTCGTGAAGGCGTTCTTCGGTTCGGAGACGCGCACGCGCTTCCGCCCGTCGTTCTTCCCCTTCACGGAGCCCTCCGCGGAGGTGGACGTCACCTGTGCGTCGTGCGGCGGCAAGGGCTGCCGCGTGTGCAAGCAGACCGGCTGGCTGGAGGTGCTGGGCAGCGGCATGGTGCACCCGAACGTCTTCACCGCCGCGGGCTACGACCCGAAGGAGGTGACGGGCTACGCGTTCGGCATGGGCGTGGAGCGACTGGCCATGCTGCGCTACGGCATCGACGACCTGCGGATGATGTTCGAAAACGACGCGCGCTTCCTCGCGCAGTTCTGATTCCGGCCCACCAGGAAAGAGGACAACCCTGTGAAGATTTCAGTGAAGTGGCTGGGTGATTACGTCGCGCTGCCGCCGTCCGTGGACGAGCTGGCGCGCAAGCTGACCGCGGCGGGCCTGGAGATTGAGGGCGTGGAGCGCCCCGGCGAGGGCCTGCGCGGCGTGGTGGTGGCGCAGATCCGCGAGTCGGTGCAGCACCCCAACGCGGACAAGCTGTCCGTCACGCAGGTGGACATCGGCGGCTCCGCGCTGTTCCAGGTGGTGTGCGGCGCGAAGAACTTCAAGGTCGGCGACAAGGTGCCGCTGGCCACGGTGGGCGCGAAGCTGCCCAACGGCATGGAGATCAAGCAGGCCGCGCTCCGGGGCGTGGACAGCTTCGGCATGCTCTGCTCCGCGAAGGAGCTGGGCATCACCGAGGACTCGTCTGGTCTGCTCATCCTCCCCGCGGACACGAAGCTGGGCATCCCCATCGCGGAGGCCCTGGGGCTGGATGACTCGGTGCTGGAGGTGAACGTCACCCCGAACCGGCCGGACGCGCTCAGCCACCTGGGCATCGCGCGCGAGGTGGGCGTGGTGACGGGCGCGCAGCTGAAGTTGCCGCAGCCGAAGCCCGCCGAGTCCGGCAAGCCCGTGACGGAGCTGGTGAGGGTGCGCATCGACGCGAAGGAGCGCTGCTCGCGCTACGCGGCGCGGGTGGTGGAGGGCATCACCGTCCAGCCGTCGCCGCAGTGGATGCAGGACCGGCTGAAGGCGTGCGGCGTGCGCGCCATCAACAACGTGGTGGACGTCACCAACTACGTGCTCCTGGAGTACGGCCAGCCGCTGCACGCGTTCGACCTGGAAAAGGTGGCGGGCCAGGAGATCGTCGTCCGCACCGCGAAGGCGGGCGAGAAGCTGCGCACGCTGGATGACAAGGAGCGCACGCTGGACGCGGACGACCTGGTCATCGCGGATCGCGACCGGGCGCAGGCGCTGGCGGGCGTGATGGGCGGCGGCGACAGCGAGGTGACGCAGGGCACGAAGCGCATCGTCATCGAGTCCGCGCACTTCCACGGCTCCGGCGTGCGCCGGTCCGCGAAGCGCTACGCGCTGCACACGGAGGCGTCGCACCGCTTCGAGCGCGGGGCGGATCTGGACGCGGTGCTGCCGGCGTTGGACCGGGCCGCGCAGCTCATCGCGGAGCTGTCAGGCGGCTCGGTGGTGCCGGGCCGGGTGGACGTGCAGCCCGAGCCCCTGGCGCCGCGCCGGGCGACGCTGCGCTACGCGCGCGTGGAGAAGGTGCTGGGCGTGGCGGTGCCGGAGGCGGAGGTCCGGCGCATCCTGACGGCGCTGGGCTTCAAGTCCGTGGAGGAGTCGCAGGGGCAGACGACGTACGAGGTGCCCCGGGCGCGAGTGGACGTGGAGCGCGAGGAGGACCTGATGGAGGAGGTCGCCCGCGTGTACGGCTACGACAACATCCCGGCGCGGCTGCCGCGAGGGCTGGAGACGCTGGCGCCCGAGCCGCTGTCCATGGAGGCCGAGCGCCGGCTGCGCCACGCGCTGGGCGGCGTGGGGCTGTCCGAGGTGGTGAACTACTCGTTCGTGGCGCCGAAGTCGCTGGAGGTGCTGGGCGGGAAGGAAGCGCCCATCGCGCTGATGAACCCGCTGAGCGTCGAGCAGTCGGTGATGCGCACGAGCCTGCTGCCGGGCCTCCTGGAGAACCTGTCGCGCAGCGTGCGCCACCAGGTGGAGTCGGTGGGCCTCTACGAGACGGGCCGGGCGTACTTCCGGGATGCGCAGGGAGGGCAGGGCATGCGCCCGGCGGCTCGCGAGGTGCCGCGCGTGGCGGGCCTGGTGTGGGGCCTGCGTGGCGGTGGCCGGAGCTGGACGCAGAAGGACTCGCGCGTGGACTTCTACGACGCGAAGGGGGCGGTGGAGGCGCTGCTGCACGCACTGCACGTGGAGGGCGCGGCCTTCACCCCGGCGGAGGCGCCCGCGTACCACCCGCGGAGCTGCGCGCAGGTGGCGCTGAAGGACGGGACGGTGCTGGGTCTGGTGGGCGAGGTGCACCCGCGCGTGACGAAGGTGCTGGGCCTGCCGGAGGGCGTGTTCGTGTTCGAGCTGGACACGGATCCGCTGTACGCGGCGGCGCGGCTGGTGCCGCAGGCGGCGGCGTTGCCGAAGTACCCGGCGGTGCTGCGGGACCTGGCGGTGGTGGTGCCGCTGGAGCTGCGCAACGAGGAGGTGCGCCGGGTGATCCTGGAGGTCGGGGCGCCGCTGGTGGAGGACGCGCTGGTGTTCGACGTCTACACGGGCAAGCCCATCCCCGAGGGGAAGAAGAACCTGGCGTACGCCTTGAGGTACCGCTCGCCCGAGCGGACGCTGACCGACGCGGAGGTCACGGCGGCCCACCAGCGCATCATCACGGAGGTGAACCAGCGGCTGGGAGCGGCGCTGCGCGCCTGAATTCCTGAATGAAGTCAGGACGTTGACACGGTTCGGGGAAGGCTGACACCATGCCCCGCGTTCACCGGCCAATCACGGGTGCCAGAGGACTCGCATGACGAAAGCGGACATCATCGAGGGGGTCTACGAGAAGGTCGGCTTCTCCAAGAAGGAGTCGGCGGAGATCGTCGAGCTCGTCTTCGACACCGTGAAGGAGACGTTGGAGCGCGGGGACAAGATCAAGATCTCCGGGTTCGGAAACTTCCAGGTGCGCCAGAAGAAGGCGCGCGTGGGGCGCAACCCGCAGACGGGCAAGGAGATCGAGATCAGCGCCCGCCGGGTCCTGACCTTCCGGCCGAGCCAGGTGTTGAAGAGTGCCCTGAACGGCGAGGCACCCCCGGAGAACCACGCGGAGATCGACGCGCAGGAAGAGGCGGCGGCGGACGCGGCGGAAGCCCGGGGCGAGGACTTCGACGAGGGAATGGAAGAGGGCGACGAGTAGGTTTTTTTCACCAGCGCCCGTCACCTCCTGCTTGACCTGAAACGAGGGCAGGGGCATAAGGGCGCACCGTTTCACGACGGCGGTTCTCGGGGCGTAGCGCAGCCTGGTAGCGCACTTGCTTGGGGTGCAAGTGGTCGCAGGTTCAAATCCTGTCGCCCCGACCAAATAGAGGCCCTGGAGTTTCCGGTGCAAGCCGGTGACTCCAGGGCCTTTGTTTTTGGTTCAGCGTTCTCAGCTGCAAACCAGCGAATCCAGCAAGCTGCGGCAGGTCTGAAGAACTCATGTAGAGTCCTTCACGGATTCCGGTGCAGGCCCTCGCCTCCGAGGCGTGCCGGGCCTGTCACCCATGAAATTCCTCGCCCTCCTGTTCCGGACGTCCCCCGCGTCGCTCATCCTGGTGACGCTCTGCGGGCTCCTGTCGGGCGCCAGCAACGCGGGGCTCATCGCGCTGATCAACCACGCGCTCGGGGCCCAGCTGCGGGTGAGCTCGGCGGTGGCCCTGGGTTTCGTGGTGCTCGGCGTGCTGACGCTGTTGCTGCGCTACGGGACGCAGGCCCTGGTCAACAAGCTCAACGGGGACGCGCTCTTCGACATGCGCATGCGGCTGGCCCGTCAGGTCGTCGCCACGCCGCTGCGGCGCCTGGAGGAGCAGGGCATTCCCAACGTGATGACCGTCCTCACGGAGGACCTCTTCGTCATCAGCACCGCGTTGGGCGTGTTGCCTCGCTTCCTCACCAACATCGCCATCGCGCTGGGCTGCTGCGTCTACCTGGCGTGGCTGTCCTGGCAACTGCTCGTCGGCTTGTTGCTCGCCATCGCGCTGAGCGTGGTGGGCTACCGGCTCCTGGCCCGGAGCGCCATCCTGGATCTCCAGCGCACTCGGGAGCACCAGGGGGCGCTGTACAAGCAGCTTCGCGGCCTCACGGAGGGCATCAAGGAGCTGAAGCTGCACCAGGAGCGGCGCGCCGCGTTCCTCACGGAGGAGGTGGAAGCCACGTCCTCACTCGTGCGCGCGCTGCAGATCCGGATCGGCAACGTCTTCGCGGCGACGGGGAGCCTGGGGATGCTCCTGTCCTTCGCCTTCGTGGGGGCGCTCATCTTCGTGATGCCGGGCCTGGGCTGGGTGCAGCCGTCGGTGCTGGTGGGGTACTGCATCGCGGCGCTCTACCTCCAGCAGCCGCTCCAGTCCGTCATGGAGACGCTGCCCATCCTGAGCCGCGGGGATGTGTCGTGGACGAAGGTCCACCAACTGGGGCTGACGCTCGACTCCCTGGGCTCCGATGCACCCGCGCTTCCCGAACGGGGACACCGCGCGACGTTCCAGACCGTCGAACTCGTGGGCGTCACCCACACCTATTACCGCGAGGAATCCGATGGGCACTTCGTGGTGGGACCCATCCATCTGCGCATGCACGCCGGGGAGCTGATCTTCCTCGTGGGCGGCAATGGCAGCGGGAAGACCACGCTGGCCAAGCTGCTCACGGGGCTGTACCAGCCCGAGGGCGGGCAGATCCTCGTGGACGGTCAGCCCATCACGGAGCAGACGCAGGAGTCCTACCGGCAGTTGTTCTCCGCCGTGTTCTCGGACTTCTACCTGTTCGAACGGCTGCTGGGGCTCGTCGGAGAGGGCACCGCCTCGCAGGTGCAGCACTACCTGTCGCTGCTCCAGTTGTCGCGGAAGGTCCGGATCGACGGCGGCGTCCTCTCCACCACCGAGCTGTCTCTGGGGCAGCGCAAGCGGCTGGCGCTCCTCACCGCCTACCTGGAAGACCGCCCCATCTATCTCTTCGACGAGTGGGCGGCGGATCAGGACCCCGCGTTCAAGGCCGTGTTCTACACGGAGCTCCTTCCGGAGCTGAAGCGCAAGGGCAAGACCGTGGTGGTCATCTCCCACGACGACCGTTACTTCGGCGTCGCTGACCGCGTCCTCCGGCTCGACGCCGGGAAGCTGGTCGCTCCCGCCGAGTCCGTTCCGGTCCTGCAGGAGCGCGCCTCCTGACTCAGGCCGCGAGCCGCTGCCCTTGGAGCAACTGCTCGAGCGTCACCGCGCCACGGCTGGCCGCATCGGCTTCCAGGAAGGTGCGCTGCATGGCCCGGGTCCGGGCCTGGAACGCAGGGGTACCGAGGAGCTGATCCAGCTGCGCGCCCACCTGCTCCGCCGAGGTCTCTCGGATGTTTCCCCTCAGTCCGAGCCCATGGTGGACGACGCGCGCGGCGTTGCCCGGCTGGTCGAACATCAGCGGATACACGAGCATCGGAACGCCCAGACAGATGCATTCCTTCACGCTGTTGAGCCCACCATGGGTGATCATCAGCGACGCCTGTTTCAACGCGGTGAGCTGGGGAACCCAATCCACCACCGTGACATTGGGAGGCAGCGGGCCGAAAGCGTCCGTCCGCAGCTGCTTGCCCACGGCCATGAGCAGCCGGAGCCGGGGCCGGCGTGCGACGGCGGAGATGACGGACTGGAAGAAGGCTTGGTGTCCACGCAGCCGGTCGCCATGGCTCCCCAGTGAGCACAGGATGAGCGGCGAATCGTCCTGGGGAGGATCCAGGCGCAGCGGAGGCTCCGCCCGGTCGAGATCCACACACGGCCCCAGGTAGTGGACGTCCGCGGCCGAGCGGCGGAAGTCGAACTCCGGCGCGCTCATCACCAGCGTGGGGACCTGGAAGTGCGGGCCGATCTGCAGATGGGTGTTGAAGCTGGCGCGGGGCGCGCCGGGGTGCAGGCGATAGAAGGCGCGAAGCCGTTCGCGCATCTTCTCCTCGAACGGCAGGAAGGTGCGCAGGTACTGCCATTGCCATGCGAGCCGGATGCCGAGCCGCGAGCCGACACTTCCCGTGGGGACGTGGTGTGAGTTCAGCGGGGGGACGGCGACATCCCTGTTCAACGCGAGGTTGGTGCAGAGCTGGAACGCCGGCACGCCAGCCTTGTGGGCCGCCAGCACGGGCAGCGGGAACGTCGCATCCACGAGCAGCAGGTCGGCCCTCGCCTCGCGCAGGCGCGCCTCCAGCGTGGTCCCGAAGAGGGCCTCCGTGATGCGGAGCCCGTGCCGGTGGATCACCTCCCGGATGATGTCCTTGCGCGCCTGGGGGGAGAGCCCCGGGGCGGCCAGCTGTGCATCCAGCTCCGCCTGGCGCCCCCTGGGCATCGCCTCTTCGTGGATGGGGATGAACGGCCAGGGCCGCTCACGCAGGAAGGCCTCTCCATCCGGCGGAGCCATGTAGACGAGCTCGTGTCCCCGGGACGCCAACTGCCTCGCGAGCCCGAAGGTCGCGTGGATGTGGCCGGCCTCCGGTAGGGGAAGAAAGACGATTCTCGCCATGACTCCCGAAGGTAGCAGGGTGGTAATCTGGGTGAAACCGGAAGAACGAGAGCGCTCCGCGATGAAACCCTCGGTGTCCGTCATCATCCCCGCCTTCAACGTCGAGGCGTATCTGGGCGCTGCCATCGACTCGGTGCTTGAACAGACACAGCGGGATGTCGAGCTCATCATTGTCGATGATTGCTCCACGGACGGGACCGCGGAGGTCGCCGGGCGGTATCAGGACGCGCGCATCCACGTCCTCCGGAACGCGAAGAACGAGGGGCCTTCCCAAAGCCGCAACGTCGCCATCGACCACGCCACGGGGGAATGGGTCGCCATCCTGGATGGCGATGACTGGTGGAAGCCTCGGCGCCTGGAGGGGCTCCTGGCGCTGGCGGAAGCACACCGCGCGGACATCGTCTGTGATGACCTGCTGCTGGTCCCGGAAGGGGAGCGGAATCCCTCGGTGACGTTCTTCCAGACGCAGGCCCGGCGGCTGGGGCGGATTGAGCAGCCGTTCGAGGTGAACGCCCTGAAGATGGCCGTGGACGACTACGGGTTCCTGAAGCCTGTGTTCTGCAAGGCCTTCTTGAACGCGCATGCGCTTCGCTACAACCCGGCCCTGTGGGCCGGTGAGGACTTCGACTTCCTGCTCCGGTGTCTCCTGGCGTCTGGCCGGATGGTCGTGTCGCAAGAGGCGATGTATTGCTACCGGAGCCGGCCGGGTTCGTTGACCTCGGATCCCGTGCGGTGCCTGACGCGCATCATCGACATGGCTGATGCGCTGACCGCTTCCCTGGACCCCCGGACGCAGGGCGAGGTCATCGCGGCGATGGGCCGCTATCGCGAGTGGAAGCTCCGGGAGCGGGAGGATGCGCGGTTCCGCGCGCCGCTCCAGAAGGGAGCCTGGGGGGAGTGCATGTCATTGGCATGGAGGAACCCCGCGAAGCTCCCGCGGTACATGCCGATGGTGGGGCGGCAGCTCGTTTCACTGGCCGTTTCCAAGGCCCGTCGCTGAGTGGCTGACAAATCTTTCACAGAGCGTGGGTGGGGAACGTGAGCTGGGTCAAGTCTGGGTATGACGTGGTCATCATTGGCAGTGGCCCGGGCGGGAGCACCCTGGCCCAGGGGCTGGCGCGCCGTGACTGCAACGTGCTGGTGGTCGAACAGGGCGAGTACCTGAAGCCGGACCCTGCCCGGAGCGAGCAACAGACGACGTTCATCGCGGACTACCAGCGGCGCGGGATTCGCTACAACGTGGGCGGCGAATCGAAGTTCTACGGCGCGGCGCTCTACCGCCTGCGGGAGAACGACTTCAGCGCCAGGCAGACGGAGCATGGCGAGTCCACGGCCTGGCCCCTCTCCTACGCCGACCTGGAGCCCTACTACGACGAAGGCGAACGGCTCTATTCGGTCCACGGCTCGTCCGAAGGCGACCCCTCCGAGCCGCCTCGCTCCAGGCCCTTCCCCCACGGGCCCATCGAGCACGAGCCCTTCATCGCGGACGTGTTGAAGCGGCTCCAGGGCTGCGGCGTTCCCGTGGGCTACATCCCCAAGGGCGTGGACCGGGGCCCCAACGGCCGATGCGTCCTGTGCTCGACCTGCGACGGCTACTTCTGCCATCGCGACGCGAAGATGGACGCGGAGGTCGCCGCGCTCCGGCCCGCCCTCAAGACGGGCCGGGTGGACCTGTGCACCGGTACGGACTGCCTCAAGGTCCTCACCACGCCGGACGGCCGCCGCGCCACCGGTGTCCTCCTGCGCCGCGGAAGCGAGGAGGTCACCGTGCACGCGGACGTCGTCGTCGTGAGCGCGGGCGTCAGGGAGTCGCCGTTGCTGCTCTGGCGCTCGAGGAACGACGCCCACCCGGAGGGCATTGGAAACGCCAGGGGCGCCTTGGGGCGGTATCTGGCGGGCCACACGAGCGGCTTCATCTTTCCCTTCCTCGGGCTGCGCCCCATTCCGGAGCTCCACCAGAAGACCTTCGCCATCAACGCCTTCTACGGCGCGGCGGAGGATTGGCCCTATCCCCTGGGCGTCATCCAGGCGACGGGCCAGATTCCCATCTGGCAGCACGTGCATCCGCTCACCGCTCCGTTCGTGAAGTTCGTCGCGCGCCGCAGTCTGGTGTGTCTGTTGATGACAGAGGCCGTGGGCACCGCGGTGTCTGGGTTCGACTTCAACGAAGAGCAGATCGCCCGCGTCCACAATCCCAGACCCAGCCGTGAGACGTACCGGAAGCTGCGGAAGACCGCTGTCTCGCTCTTCCACAAGGCCGGGTTTCGCTGGGTCCATGCATCGGAGCACTTCGATGCGCCCTGGCACACGGTGGGGACGGCGCGGATGGGAGTGGATCCCGCGAGCTCGGTGCTGGATGCGGACTGCCGCGTCCATGGCATGGACAACCTGTACGTGCTGGACGCGTCCAGCCTGCCCACCGCTGGGGCGGTCAACACCACGCTCACCATCATCGCGCTGTCGCTCCGCGCCGCGGAGACCATCGCGCGGGTCCAGCGCAGGCCCCGGGTGGAAGTGGCGTGACCCGCGGGTTCAGCTCGCCCGCTTGACCGCGGGCTGGGGGCCGGGCAGCAGTTGCTCGATGACGGCCATCTCCGCCTCCGCCTCGCGGAAGCGGCTGCTCATCCTCGCGAGCGCCTGGGCATGGGAGGCGCTTCCCACCACAGAGTCGAGCAGTGAGAGCAGGGCGCGGGGCGTCAGCTGCTTCACGGCCCCCTGGACTCCGAGCCCATGGTGCACGACGAGCCGGCTCACGTCCGGCTGGTCGTCCTTCATGGGCAGCGCCACCATGGGGACACCAAAGTAGATGCACTCCTTCACGCTGTTGAATCCGCCATGGGTGATCATGGCCGCCGCGGTGCGCAGCAGTTGGAGCTGGGGCGCCTTGCGCACGGCCACGAGCTGCGCCGGGCCTCCGTCGAACTCCGCCGGGTCGAGCACGGACCCCACGGCGAGGACGAACTGCCATCGTGGCCGCAGCGCCGCCGCCTCGCTCACCGTCTTCATCACCTGACGGGCCAGGCCGGATGAGGCCAGCGTGCCCAGCGAGAAGAAGATGAGGGGCTGGTCCTCCTTCAGCCGCTCCCAGGGGAACGCCGGCTCCTGGCGTTCCAGATCGATGGAGGGGCCCAGGTGGAGCACCGGCTCGCGCCCGGCCGGCATGTCCGGCGTGGCGAACTCCCTGGGGAAGAGCACCACGTCGCGCAGCAGGGGGAGCTGGAAGGGTGGGAAGTCCACGGGCTCCATCGGGCAGCCATGCTTGAGCGCAAGCTGCCGGTGGAACTCCTGGAAGCGGGGCACCAGGCCCGCGCGCGCGAGCACGACTTCAAGCGGGCGCAGCACGGGCCTGAGCGCGCTGCTGAGAGGCTTGCCTTTGCTCGTCGGCAGCAGGTGCAACAGGTGCTGGGGGAGGGTGGTGTTCAGCCGCGCCACGGAGACGCCATGGCCATGACACACGATGGGCAGATCCATCACCCGGTCATCGCAGAGGACGAGGTCCGGGCGGAGGGCGTCCAGCAGCCTGTCGTATTCACCCTCCAGGGTGGCCTGGAGCACGGCATTGCGGCGCTGGATGTGGTCACGCGCGAGGTTGCGCAGCTCCCGGCCGCGCGAATGGGATGCCCTCGTCGTCATCTCCGCCACCAGGCCCTTGGGGAAGAGGGACGTGAAGACAGGGATGAGCTCGAAGCCCTCGGCCTGGAGCGAGGACTCGATATCCGGCAGGGAGCAGTAGACCACCCGGTGTCCGCGGGCCCGGAGCGTCTTCGCCAGCTTCAGCGTGGGGTTGATATGCCCTGCGAGCGGAAGCGGAGCGACGAGGATTGTGGCCATACGGCCTCCAAGGTGTCCCGGCTTGAGTCCCCCGGAAAAAGCGGCGCGGTTATACTTCGAGTGAAGGCGTGTCGACAGTCCTCGGAAGGCCCTCGGCTGCGGCGAAGGGCTCAAGTCTTGTCGCTGCACCGCATCAGTCCCACTGGAGGACGAGGGCCCCCGTCACCCTCCATATCCAGCCGCGTCCCGGTCCTCGGACTGAGCACCACCGAAACGAGGCCGGGTTGCCGCCCGGCCCCAAGGGAGCGGGTCAGGTCCGGGCCTGCCAGGTCAGCCACTCTCCCGGACGTGCCAGCTCCACGCTCACCTTCCGCTTGCGCGCGGAGGCCAGGAGCAGCGCTTCCGCGTCTGGGACCTCCTGGTAGTCATCGGAGGCGGCCACGCCGTAGTGGATGGGCACGAGGAGCCGTGCTCCCAACACCACGGCCGCGGCCACCGCCTGCTCGGGCGTCAGGACGGCATGCACTTCGCTCACGGGCTTCCGCCAGCCGAAGCGCGCCCCGTTGATGGGCAGGAAGGCCGCATCGAAGGGGCCGAACTGACGCCCGATGCGCCACCAGGACCCGTGCCAGAGCGTGTCGCCGCAGTGGATGACGCGGCGGCCTCCGCCCGAGACGATCCACGAAACCTGGGGATCCCCATAACCGTCCGCCGCGGGGACGGCGGTGGCGGTGAAGTCATTGAGCAGGATGGGCTCGTAGAGCGGAGCGGACCGCACGCGGAAGCCCGACGCGGCGGCCGCCACGGCCACGTCCGGGGCGCACACCAGCGTCCCGGTGTCCCCCAACGCCTGACGGACGGCCACCGGATCGAAGTGGTCGGAATGGCGATGCGTCACCAGGACGAAGCGGCTCCCGCTGCTCACGTCCATCGGGACGAGCGGGTCCTTCAGCGCCGCCCCCCATACGGTGGGGTCGATCAACGGGTCCACGAAGAGCGTGTCCTGTCCGAGCCGCAGCCGCACTCCGGCCCAGGCCAGCCGCTGGGCACGAAGCACGGCGCTGTCGACAGGCTTCGCCGCGCGGCCCGTGCCAGGGGGTATCAGGACCGCGCCCACTGAAAGCGCAGCCGCCGCACGCAGGAAGTCCCGGCGGCCCGTCCGCTCGGGCCGGGCCAGTCTGTCCCGGCTCTCGCTGCTCGAGGGGATCATCGGCTGATCCCCCTCGATGCGCTCACACGACCATGGCGGTACGACAGGGCTCTGCGTCCTCGGGAAGCTGTCTGTGTGGGGCATCCGTCCGTCCTCCTGGCATTGGGACGCCAACGTTAAGGAGGGGCTTGCCATGAGCACAGCGAAACGATTTCGCGATGATGCTGAATCCTGTTCATGTGAAGCTGCCCGGCATGCTCGAGCTCCGTCACTTCAAGCTGATTGCCGCGGTCGCCGACACGGGAAGCCTGGCCGCGGCGAGCCGGCAGCTTCACCTCACGTCCTCGGCGCTGAGCCACCAACTCCGCGACGCCGAGGAGCGCCTGGGCGTGCAGCTCTTCCAGCGCCGCCAGCGACGCCTGCTTTTGACTGGCTCGGGAGGGAAGCTGCTCCTCTCCGCACGGCGGGTCCTGAGCGAGGTGGCCCAGGCCGAGTCGGTCTGCCGCGCGCACCCACAGGATGATCTGCTCCGGCTCAGCACGGGCTGCTACACGGTGTATGGCTGGCTGCCGCCCATCCTGGGGCGGTGGCAGGCCGAGCACCCACGCGTCGAGCTGCGCATCGTCCTGGAGGCCACGCGTCAGCCGCTTGGGGCGCTGCTGAATGGCGAGCTGGATCTCGCCTTGACCCCGGACGTCCCGAAGCAGGCCCGCCTGGCGCAGACGCCGCTCTTCGAGGACGAGCTCCTGCTGGTGGTCCCCGCGGACCATGCGTTGGCGCGGCGGGGACATGTCACGGCGCAGGACCTGGTGCGGGAGCACCTGCTCACCTATGCCGCGCCCCGCGAGCAGCTCGATGTCTTCACACGCGTGCTCTGGCCCGCGGGCCTCGAGCCGCACCGGGTCTCTCCCGTGCCCCTCACCGAGGCGCTGATCGAACTGGTGCGTGGCGGTATCGGCGTGACGGCGCTGCCCGAATGGATGCTGCCGGACCAACGCCACGGGCTGCGGACCGTCCGGCTCACCCCTCGGGGAATCCGCCGCCGCTGGAGCGCGGTCACCCGCGCCTCCCGCCAGCGTCCCGCCCCGCTGACCCACTTCATCCAGCTCCTCCGCGAGCGCTTCGCCCTCCAGGGCAAGGCAGGGCCGCGGGCCTCCTCACGGAGAGAAACGCCCGCCGCGACCGCGCGCGGTCCAACTGCCGCCGTAACCTCCGCAACTCGCTCCGGCGGATGATCCGGGAGAACCTCCCGATCAGCCACCAGTACCGCCGGAAGCGTCTCCACGAGGCCGCGTCCGTCGCCGTCACCCTCAGCTCGACACCCAGCCACGCGCCGCCTCCTTCGCGTGGCTCCACCCGCACGTTCCAGGCGAGCTTGCCGAAGCCGGGCTCGCTGAACGCGGTGAAGCCCCCAGGCGTCACGCCCACGAAGTCGATGCGCGGTCGCCAGAAACGCCCGATGGCGCCGACCACCTGCTCGCGTCCGGTTTCCTCGCCCAGCAGGAGGAAGCCGTTCCCCGGCGCCACGATGTCATCGATCCGCATGTGCGGGGACCGCCGCACCGGTCTGCCACGAAGACGCGCGAGGATGCGCTCGGGGAGCAGCCGGAGTGCGAAGAGCCAGCGGATGAACGGGACGTCGTGCAGATCCATCGCTCGCACGGCGGCCCAGGCCCTCTCGGGGCTCGCGGCGGTGGCGACCCGGTCCACCTCGCGCAGCGCGCAGTCGGGCATGAACTGGTGGATGAGCGTCATGCCTTCATCAGATGTGCTTCGCGCCCCGGTTCGGCAAGCAGGGCGGGCAAGCGAGTGTACGCACCCGCGGGGCCACGCGGTGCGAGGGCCGGGGCTCACTTCCTTCACTCAAGGGACCGGCGGAGGTTCGGGCTCGAGCGGCGCGAAGGGACTCGGGCCGAGGTCCTCGAGCCTGAAGTCATCCATCGTCAGCGTGCCGACGCGCTCCAGGGCCAGCCCCACGCTCAGCCCCCGGCCCGCGGCGGGCGCGGGGGGCGTCGTCCACTCGGCGTAGCCGTAGGTGCCGCGCGTGGGCAGCAGGGCGCTCTGTGCCCACCACACCCAGCCGCCCGAAGCGTTGCGGTAGTACGCCTTGAAGAGGGGCGCGGCCGTGGCCTTGTACCAGGCGGACACCTTGTAGCGGTGGCTCGTGGTGAGCGGCGGTGCGCACGCTCCGAGATCCTGCAAGGAGATGAGCTTGCGATCCCCGCTGGAGTAGCTGGTGAGGCTCAAGCGCTGGGCCCAGCTCCCTGAATGGGCATCCGCGGTCCGCAACCAACTGTAGGAGTTGGCGCCATAACCGCCGCGCTGCCAGCAGTCCGGAGCTCCGTCGCCGTTGCTGTCGGTCTCCAGGGATGGATTCGCCAGCAATTGCGTGGGAGGTGGTGTGCCCGCGTCGGGCAGTGGGGGCCCGTTGACGGGCGGCTTCACCGCGCCCCCGATGACCTGGTCCACCGTGCGCACGAACGTGCCTCGCGAAGCGCGCGCCGCGAGCCAGTCCAGGAAGGCCGTGAAGGTGGACACGTTGATGCCGTAGGTCTCGGACGACGGGCACGGCCCCGGGCAGATTTCGTGGAAGGCGATGGGCACCCAGCCACCGCCGGCGGACTCGGCGCGGAGCACCAGCCCCTGCAGGTCCGCCAGCGTCTGGGTTCTCTGGATGGAGCCGTGGTTGCGAATGGCGAAGGCGTCCTGCGGCGGAACGGTCTCCGCGTACGGGCAGCTCGTGCAACTGTCCGGCGTCCGCAGGCCGCCAGACTCTCGCGCGGAGTTGTAGTTGCAGCCGATGACGACCTGCTCGGTGGTCGCGTCCCGGGCTCCGGACGGGTAGGCGAATGACGTCACCCTCAGCCCCGCGTTCATCAGGGCCACGCGGTCGTCACACACCTGTCGGCGCTGCGAGTCCACGTCCAGCGGGGGGAGCTGGACATGCGACACCGTGTGGCCGCCCACCTCGTGGCCGGCGGCCTGGAAACTCCGGAGCTGAGCAAGTGTCAGGTAGCCCGGGATGCCGAGCCGCCCGCTGCTGACGAAGAAGGTCCCACGCAGGCCGCGCGCCTCCAACAAGGATGCCGCGTTGACCTGGCTGGCCCTCGCGTCATCGAAGGTGAGCGAGACAACGAGCTGCCCGGGCTCCAGGACGAGGCGCGGCGGCTGCTGCTCCAGCGCCTCTTCGGGCCCAGAGGGCGCGGAGCCCTGGCATGCCAGCGCCATCAAGAGAGGAATCACGAACAATGACAGCTCAAGCGCGCGGGCAGGCCGGGGGGAGCGGAAGCAGGGGGGCATGGTGCCCGCCAAGGTGCGTGCTCTCCTCTCGCCGCCAAGAGGCCCGGAAGCAGGGCGCGGCTGCTCACGGGTGAGCGCAGTCAGTGCGCGGCCAGTCGCTCGCGCAATGCGGTGACCACCTGCTCTTTCGATTCGCTCAGCGCGGGACTCACGTCCACCGGATAGGGCGGCCGTGCCGGCTCCAGCCGCCGCACCTCCCGTGGCAGGCGCGTCAACGCCTCCCGCGCGTGCGCCCGCAGCGCCGTCAGCGGTGGAGAGGCGCCCTCCAGCCGCCGGCCCGCGTGCATCACCCGCCGCAGCAGGGGATGCCCCGGCAGCACCTCGTCATGGCACGCGAGCACGTCCCGGCTCGCCACGCCGTCCCGCTCCTCGCGAAACACCTGCTTGCGTCCGGGCAGCAGCACCTTACCCGGTGACAGCTTGAGCCGCCCTCGGCCCGCGTACTCCACCAGCTTGTAGGCCATGTCCAACGCGGGCGCGTCCTCGGACACCCCCATGGCCGTGCCCACGCCGAACGCGTCGATGGGCGCCTGATGCGACAGCAACCGCGCCACTTCGTCCTCGTCCAGTCCGCCGCTCGCGAGGATCCGCACGCGCTCCAGCCCCGCGGCGTCCAGCAGCGCGCGGGTCTGGTGCGAGAGCGACGCCAGGTCCCCTGAATCCAGCCGCACCGCTTGCACGTGGAAGTCCGGCCCGAGCTCCCTCGCGAGCGCCACCACCTTCCGCACGCCCTCGAGCGTGTCGTACGTGTCCACCAGCAGCGTCGTTTCAGGGAAGCGGTGGACGTAGGCGCGGAAGGCGGCGAGCTCGTCGTCGTGCGCCTGGATGTAGCTGTGCGCCAGGGTGCCCGCCACGGGGATGCCGTAGCGCTGCGCGGCTTGAAGGTTGGACGTGGCGCTCACCCCGGCGACATGGGCTGCGCGCGCCACCTTGAGGCCCGCGTCCTCGCCATGCATGCGCCGCACGCCGAAATCCACCACCGGCCGTCCACGCGCGGCCTCCACCACTCGCGCCGCCTTGGAGGCCGCCAGCGTCTGCAGGTGCACCTGGTTGATGAGATACGTCTCCACGAGCTGCGCCTCGGGCAGGGGCGCCACGACCTCCAGCAGCGGCTCCTGGCCGAAGACGGGAGTGCCCTCGGGCACGGCGTGAACGTCCCCGGTGAAGTGGAAGTGCTCCAGCCAGTCCAGCAGTGGCCGGGAGAAGCGCCCCAGTGACTCCAGCCAGGCGAGCTCCCCGGGGGAGAAGCGGAGCGTCTCCAGATAGGTGAGGGCCTGCTCCAGGCCGCATGCCAGCAGGAAGTTCCGGCGTGCGGGCAGCCGGCGGACGAAGAGGCTGAAGGCCGCCTGTTCGTGGAGCCCCTCGGCGAGGTAGGCGTCCACCATCGTGAGCTCATAGAGGTCCGTGAGGAGCGCCGGCATCATGGGTTTCCTCCCTCCGCGCACCCTCATGAAACGTATTGCCGTGGGCTGAGGAGTGGGGCACCGGGATGGCGAACCGCGCCGTCCCAGTGTCCCACTCGGCATCCATTCAGCCCGCGCACAGCGCTGCCGCGAGCACCCGGTGTGGCGTAGCGCACCTCACGGCGTGTAGACCTCCGCGGACTCCGATTCCACTTCGGTGTTGGGAGGTGTCCCGGCGATGAGCGCCCTGCCGTCTGCCAGCGCCGTCACCGTGTATCCAAGCCGCGGGATGGCCGGCGCAGGGGCCATGCTCCACGTGCCCGAGCCCGGCTCATACAGCTCCGCCACCTCCGGGCCCACGACGAGCGCCCTGCCGTCGGTCAGCAGCACCGCAGGGCCACCGATGGGTTCGAGTGGGGCACCCGTCAGGCTCCAGGTGTTCAGGAAGGGGTCATACAGCTGTGCCGTCCTGCCCCCTGTGACGAGCGCCTTGCCATCGAGCAGCACCACCGGCTGGCCTCCCAGGGGCGCGAGCGGAGGACGGGCCGGGCTCCAGGTTCGCGTGGCCGGATCATACAGCTCCGCCGCGGTGACTCCCGTGGCGAGCACCTTGCCCGTGGGCAGCAGTGGCGCCGTGGAGAAGTGGGGTTCGGCCATGGCGCCCGCCGGGCTCCAGGTGCCCGTGGCCGGGTCGTACACCTCTGCGGACGTGAGGGAGCCGTTGATGTCCTCGCCTCCCGCGACGAGCACCTTGCCGTCCAGCAGCCGCGTCGCCAGGTGCCTGGAGCGGCCCTGGGCCATCGAGCCTGTCCGGGTCCAGGTGTTCGTGGCCGGGTCGTACAGCTCCGCCCCAGCGGAAAAGCCCTCGACGCCCTCGAAGCCTTCGCCTCCCACGACGAGCACCTTGCCGTCCAGCAGCAGCGTCGCCGAGTGGAAGAGGCGGCGCGCGTTCATGGGGGCGCCCGCGCTCCAGGTGTTCGTGGCCGGGTGGAACAGCTCCGTCGTGTCCAGGTAGAAGCTCCGTTTCTGGGCGCTTCCTCCCGCGATGAGCACCCTGCCGTCCTGAAGCAGCGTCGCGGTGTGGCCCCACCGGGGCCCGCCACCCATGGGGCCGGTCGGATCCCACTGTCCCACCAGGGCGCAGTCCGGCAGCCCCGCCACCGTGAAGCTCCGGCTGGCCGTGAGGTCGAAGGCATTCGTCACGGTGACGGTAACAGTTGGAGTCGTGCCCGGGCGGATACACGCGGGCGCCGTCCAGGTGACGCGGCTGTGGGTGCCCACCTGCGCCGGCGCGCCTGTCGTGCCGACACTGGAGTCCCACGCGAAGCTGAGCGCGGAGCCCTCGGGGTCGCTGGCCACCACCTCATACGTGAGCACCTGGCCCGGGCTCGCCGTGTCCGAGGAGCGGTAGGAGCGGAGGATGACGGGCTCGAGGTGGTTGACGGGGGGCGTGCTGGTAACGCACAGGGCGACGGTGCCCGTGTTGTGCCCGCCGCGTCCGTCGGACACGGAGACGCTCAGGCGGCAGTTGTTGCAGGCTTCGGCTGGCGCGAGTGAGGGCGTGAACTGACCGAGGGCGGAGGTCGCGTCGGTCCAGGTGCCCGCGCACGACGCGCTCCAGGAATAGGAGAGGCTGTCCCCGTCCGGGTCCATGGCCAGCGCGAAGACCGTGGTCATCTGCCCGACGGAGAGCTGCGTCGCCGTCGCGGTGATGGAGGACACCTCCGGTGCGCTGTTGAAGGAGATGGACAGCTCGGCCTCGCCTTCCCCTTCGGGCAGGACGTTGACGACCAGGAGCGCGCTGGAAGCCAGTCCGCGCGAGTCGGTCACCGTGAGCGTCAGCGTCTGGATGCCGGTGGACGTGGGCGCCGTCCACGTGGTGTCCCGCTCGGAGGGCGAGGAGATGGAGCCCGCGGTGGCGCTCCACGTGTAGCTGATCGTGTCCTCCGGGTTCGGGTCATGCGCGGAGGAGAACAGCGAGACAGTGCCTCCGGCCGCCACTGAGCTTGGGTTCGCCGCCACGAAGTCGATGATGGGCGCTTCGTTGTCGAAGGGTGGCGGCGGGTTGATTTGCTGGAGGGTGATGGCGACGAGGGTCGTCTGGTTCGCGAGGATGGAGACGCCGTCGGCGGAGCCAGAGAAGAGCAGGGTGCCGGAGGCGTCATAGGCGCGCGCGGCGAAGGCGCGGCCGGTGCCCGCGGGGATGTTGCCAATGGTGCCGCCCCACACGCCGTTCGTGGGCGCCAGGTCCACCCAGACGGTGCGGATGTCCGGCCCGCCCGAAGCGACCGCCACGCGGGTGATGTTGGATGCGAGGGATTGGGGCACCGAGACGGCGAACCGCGCCGTCCCGGTGTCCCCGGCCGTGGCTCCACAGCCCGCCAGCAGCGCCGCCGCGAGCGCCAGCATCAGGTGAAGGCCTGCTCTTTTCATGGTCGTCCCCCTCGCCGCGAGCGTGATGCTCGCGAAGCAGTCGCAGCGGATGAGAGGACTTGGGACGGAGCGCGAGAATGATCATCCTGCTTGCGATGGATTCGACTATCCAGGATGGAAGGCATTGCCGCCTATGACCCGGACAGGTGGCTCAGCGTCCTTTGGCTGACGGCCGGGGCGCCTCCGTGTGCATCTGGCACGGCTTGTCTCAGGGCGTCGTCAGTAGGGCGCGCAGACGAGGCCCACGCAGTTGCCCGCGCCATTGTCTCGCGCGACGTTTCCTCCTCCGTCGAACGCGGTCGGAGCGAAGAGGCCAAAGCCCGTGTTGCCCAGGGCGACGTTGTTGAGCACCGTGGGCTTGCCAGGCGCCTCGACCCGGAGGCCGTCGCCGTCGTTGCTCAGGAACTGGTTGCCGCGGATGATCCCCGTGAGCACGACGGGAACCTGCCAATCGCGGCCGGTCAGCGACAGACCGTCCGCGTTGTCGAAGAAGGTATTCCCGTGGATGTAGACCGTATCGGCGGCCGCCTGGAGACCCGCCCCGTTGCTGACGACCAGCGAGTCGAGCATCGAGAGCTTTTGCGGCTGCCACACGGGAACCTCCGGCGGCGCGAGCGCGGTGTTGTTCGAGATGAGTGTGTTCTCGAACCGCATCTCGTCGCATTGGCGAAAGCCGTTGTCATTCGGGATGGTGCTCACGGAGGCGTTCCACGCGAGCGTGCTCGACCTGAAGCGGACGCGGCCCTGCCTGCAGAAGACGGCCAGTTCGTTGGACGTGAAGGTGGAGTCGAGCACGTCGATGTCATGGAAGTCCACGTACATCGCGACCTCGTTATGGGTGAAGACGGAGGACCTCACGTCGAATGAACCGGTGGATCCGTCGGGTTCACCGTCCAGCCCGACGAGGTTTCCCGTCAGGCGGCATTCCGTGATGAGGAACCGCATATCGACGACGCCGTTGAAAATGGCGGCTCGGTTGTCCAGGAGCGCCAGTTGGTGGAGTCGCAGGTTCCGCACGTCCGAGGATTCGGTGGTCGCGACGCCCTTGCCGAAGCCCTGGATCGTGCCATTGCGCACCATGCTGTTGGTATCGACCGTGATGCCGACAGACTCCAGATTCTCCGGGCCGGTGCGGCGGATGGTGTGTCCGCCCAGGTCGAGGACGATGCCTTCGCCGGCGATGCGGAGCGCGAAGGGGGCCGTGCCCGGACAGGAGAGGTCGCGCGTGAGCTTCGTGGAATGGGTGAGGGTGTCACCGCAATGAACGGTGGTGCCTCCGCTGGCCCGGGCGGCGGGCGCCCCCATGAGCAACGTGGCCGTGGCGACGGCGACGGCGAATCCATGCGCCTGCTTCATGCTGCCTCCCTGGGCCGGAGGAATCCGGCCGCAGGCGGACAGGCTAGGCATTGCGCTTCCGGTGGCGTCCCTCCCGGCAGTAGCGGCACGCCCGCTGGGGCGTAACAGTCTGCTCGCGTGGGAGGATGAGGCGGCGCGGGCCTTGAGCACGAAAGGGGGCCAGGGGACAGGCGTGTCGCCGTGAGGCCGCGAGTCCCCGGAGGGCTCCCTTGTGTCCTGCGCCCGCCATTTCCATCTCAGACGGGAACCCATTCGCGGAGAGCGCCCGGCGCATGTCGCGCGCGGGGGGCTTCCACGCCTTCCTGCCCCCACGCGGGCCCATGAAGATCCATCACCTCACGGTGGCCGAGAGCCTGCGCAGCCTGGACAGCCGCGCTGGCCAGCGTCGAGGCGGAGCGCCGCCAGCACGAGTTCGGCCCCAACGAGGTTTCCCATGCGCGACAGGCGTCGCTGGTGCGGCGCTTCCTGCACCAGTTCACCCACTTCTTCGCGCTCGTGCTCTGGGCCGCCGCGGTCCTGGCCTTCGTGTCGGCGTGGCAGGAGCCCGGCCAGGGCATGGAGACGCTGGGGTTCGCCATCCTGGGCGTCATCCTCGTCAACGGGGTGTTCTCCTTCGTCCAGGAGTACCGCGCGGAGCGGGCGCTCGCGTCGCTGCGCCGGCTGCTGCCCGGTGAGGTGAAGGTGCTGCGCGACTCCCAGGTCTGTCTGCTGCCGGCTTCCGCGCTCGTGCCTGGCGATGTGCTCGTGCTGGAGGAGGGGCGCAAGGCGTGGGTGCGGCGCCCATGAGCTGGAGGGCGGGAGCGTCGTCCCGTCACCTCGTCCGCCCGAAGGGCCTGGGCTTCCAGAGGTACGTGTCCAGGTCCTCCAGCAACCGGTCCGTCATCTTCGTGGCGTCGGGCCTCCATCGAGTCCTCCGAGAAGGCGATCATCAAGCCAGAGGCACACGCCACCTGGAACCGTGGGGACATGGCCGTCAGCGCCCTGGATGAGCACGCGAGCCCCTGCGCGCCAGGGGTTGCATCCGGCCGCGGTCGTGCGCTGCGTCCATATGAGGAGGACGCGCGGGAAGGCCCCGCCGCCACGCCGTGCGACTGGTCGCACGGACTCGACGTCCGGGGAGGCGCCATGTCGCTCGCAAGGTTCTGCCGTAAGCCGGTGGCCATCATCCAGTCCACGCAGAGCGTGGCCGAGGCCGCGGAGACACTTCGCGACCAGCACGTGGGCGTGCTCGTCGTGGTGCAGGAGGATCTGCGTCCGGTGGGCATGCTGACGGACCGGGACATCGTGACCCGGGTGATGGCCGCGCGGAAGGACGCCGCCGCCACCTCCGTCGCGGACGTCATGTCGCCCAAGCCCTTCGTGGCTCGCCTGGAGGATTCCATCGACATGACCCTCTTCGCCTTCCGGAATCACGGCGTGCGCCGCCTGCCCATCGTGGACGAGCAGGGACGCGTGGCGGGGCTCGTCTCGCTCGACGACCTCTGGGTGCTGCTGTCCGCGGAGCTGGACCAGACGGCCGCCGCCGTGCGCGACAACCAGGGGCCGTGAGGCGGCTCCTCCCAGGACCGCTGGATGGGCGGGAGAGCCGAGCGCATCAAGAGGCGCGCGAGCTCCCGCTGCTCCGTCCAACGGGTCGTCCCACTTCGCGGAGGAACTCACCCCCACTGGAGGACGAGGGCCCCGTCACCCTCCAGCGCCAGCCGCGTCCCGGTCCTCAGTCGGCGTGCCTCGCGGTCCATGACGCCGCACAGCCACTCGGCGTCCTGACGCGAGGCCCGGTGGGGCCGGAGTTGACGCAACTGCATCGGGACCATGCGCAGGCTGACGAGCTGGCCGCTCATCGAATCCACCGACGCCAGGTACATCAAGGCCAGGTCGGGCCTGTAGTCCTCGTGGCCGTGGATACCCTCGTAGTCGTTCAGGAAGTCTCCGCAGCCGTGGAGGATGAGCTTGCCCTGGTGGACCTCGATACCGCGGGGATGGTGTGAGGAGTGGCCGTGGACGACGTCCACTCCGGCTTCCCCGATGAGCGCATGGGCAAAGGCCCGCTGGGCCTCCGGCACCGCGTAGCCCCAGTTTCCGCCCCAGTGGATGGAGGCGAGGACGACGTCTCCCTTTTGCTTGATGGACGCCACCCGCTCGCCCAGACGCCGCGCAGTGGCGAGGGACAGGTCGGGTAGCAGGTCCACGCCCGGCCTGTTCATTCCCGCCGCCCATGCTGGCGGAATGCCGCTGCTGTCGTCTCCGAACGAGAACACGACGACCCGCCTCCCTGGACCTGCTTCCAGGAGGGCGGGGCGCCGGGCCTCCTCCAGGTCTTCTCCCAGCCCCGCGGTGGCGATTCCCAGGCGCCGGAGGGTGGTCAGTGTCTCCGTCAGCCCCGGGTAGTCCCAGTCGAGCACGTGGTTGTTCGCCAGCGCGCAGCAGTCGATGCGGGCCGCCGTGAGACAGGCGGCGTTCTGCGGGTGCATGCGGTAGTGGATGCCCTTGTCGGGCCACCATTGCTCGCTCGTGGTGATGCTTGTCTCCAGGTTGATGATCCGGACGTCGGGCTCGGCCTGATCCAGCGCGGCGAGCGCGTCTCCCCAGATTTCACCGAAGCCGACGGGCTTGCGGATGGGGCCGTTGCGCTCCTCGGCGAGCGCGACGTAGGCCCGGGCATCCTTCAGGTAGGACTCATGGATGCCGGGTGGAGCAGGGTGGGGCAGTACCTGATCAATGCCCCTGCCTGTCATCACGTCGCCGCAGAGGAAGAGGGAAGTCAGCCTCTTGTCCTGGTGGCCAGGAGTCATCAGTAGGTGAGCGACTTCTTGGTGGTCACGGCATGGGCGGAAGAGATGCGCTTCTCCACCTCTTTCGCGTCGTGACCGCGCGGGCACTTCGGCGCTCGCTCGTCGTGCTCCTTCATGGACATGAACGCGGTGAAGGGCTCCTGGCACTTGCGGCAGAAGAACTCGTAGATGGGCATGGCGTGCTCCCCCTTTGAAGGAAGATGCGGTCCACCACCGGCAGGTGGCAGGGCACGAGGCGCCATCCAGCCGCCGACGCGCCAGGCCGGGCTTACTGCCTGGAACATTCGAATAGATATGGAAGTGGAAACCCTGAACCGTCGAGTGCCGACAATTCCCCGGGGCTGGTGGGTGAGATGCCACCATTCCGTCGTGTAGGATTCGTCTCCCCAAGCACCTTCAACCGGAGGCAGGCCCTTGATCAGCTCCCTCATCCGCCAGGTCGTCAGCACGGTCCATGCCGCGGTCACGAAGCCTGCGGTGGCGCAGCCTCCGGCTCCGCCTGCTCCCTCCGCGGCGCCGTACTTCCAGGACGGTGTGGACGCGGCGAAGGCTGCCCCGGTGAACCTCAGCGGCTACGGGAACACGCCTTCGGCCGCAGCTCCCGCGAGCGTGGATTCTCCGCTGACGAAGGCGAGCAAGGGAGAGAAGGTCGGCCCGGAGCTCATCCACCTGGACGCCGGATGGACTCCCCAGGGGCAGGGCTACGACGCCAAGCGCGGCGAAGTGCTCACGACCTATTACAACGACGACCATCGGGTGCTCCTGTCCGTGCAGGACAAGGACTCGGGGAAGGAGACGCATCAGGCCGTGCTCGGTGGACCGCCGCCTGCGGGTCCTCCCAGCCATGGTGGCGGCGTCTCCACGGATGGCGACCACGTCTATGTCTCCGACACGGATCACATCTACGTCTACACGCGCGAGGAGATCGAGGCCGCGCAGAACGAGTGTCGTGAGGCCATGCCCTCCCAGGTCATGGATGTCCCAAAGCCTGAAGGGCTGACGGATCCCGCCACGGGCATCGGCCTTGTCTCCGCCGGCAGCTTCATGACCGTGAAGGACGGCTACGCGTACATCGGTGGCTACAGCAAGGACGGCGATGGCAAGGCGGGTGCCGTCTGGCGGTACAAGATCGACGAGAAGACCGGCGAGCTCATCAAGGACTCGCGCGAGGGCCCCATCCGTGCTCCAGACCGCGCGCAGGGGATGACCATCGTCGACGGCGGGATCATCTTCACCACGGGCGACAAGAAGCTCATCTACCAGCCGTTCACGTCCACCGAGGACACGTTCTCGGCGGACATCGACCAGCGCGTGGACATCGACAACGGGCTCATCGACTCCTACGCCCAGGGCGTGAACATCATCGATGGCGAGATCTGGGTCACCTACGAGAGCGGCTCGCACAAGTACCGTGACAACGTGGACGAGCCCCGTGAGCACATCCAGCGCATCCCGCTGGAGGATCTGGACCTCGCGGCGGGATGCCTCACGGCGGAACAGCTCGAAGGCTAAGCCCTCCCGCATGCCTTTGTGGGGGAGAGCACCTCCAGGCGCAACGCGCTAACGTAGGTTTGCTTTACTACCAGCAAGCCAGGACACGTTGGCCCGGGGAGGCCTTGTGAGTCGTCGTTGGAGCGCGTCGGACGTGCAACCGATGTTGTCGGAGCGCGTTTGCTTCGACCACGTTGCGCGACACCTCTATCAGCCCAAGGAACGATGGGAGCAGGTCATCCCTCGATTGGGTGATGCGCGTGCTCGCGCCTGGGCGGCAGGCTGCGCTGAAACGATCCTGGATGCACCGAATCCCGACTGTGATCGGGCGCAGAGCTCTTGCCGTGAGCACGTCCAACGTGATCACGACACGCTCCTGATGCCCGCCTACCTGAAGGAGATTGAGGGGGCGGAGCACGCGGGACAGGTTGGTGGGCTTCCCGACGCGAAGGGGATGGGACGTGGTTGGGCCTTTGTTGGAGATCGGGGGGTCTACGTCATTGTCCGGGAAGTAGGGCCCAGTCATCGCCCTGAGGTGAAGACCGCGTACCGCGTCGTTCCCCGAAAGGGGCACCAGCCCGAGGACTTCCGCAAGGCGGCACTCAGGAAGCTCCGCGACAAGACGACCTGGGGGAAATGAAATGAGCAGCCTGGAGCCACGAGAGTGGATACAGAAGGCATGGGTGGAGCTGGCGCAACTGGCGCCCATGGCGGAGGTCGAGCCTGATGATGCCTGGCGGGCATTGGTCCTCGCGGCACGTCTGCTGGACAGCCCATTTGGCCTGGTGCCTCCTACTGAGTTGCTGCGCCGCCTTCCGGATTTGGTTCAGCAAGCAGGGCTGCCAGAGCCAGCAGCCCTGTTGACGCGCCTGGCATCGGAGCTGGACGGAGAAGCAGATCCGGAGGGTCCCCTCCTGGATGTGCTGCTCGACATTGACGACGCGATGGGAGTGCTCAACCTGCTTGGCGACGCGAACTCGGCCGCGTCGTTGGCTCGTGATTCGATCGCCTTCATTGCAAGGCACCCCTCACGCATCCGCGCACTGGAGCGCTTCGCGGTGCTTCGCCAGGCGACCTTGCGTCCTGAATTGAGAAGCGCGGCAATCTGGACTGCCGTCATTCGCGCCCCTAAGTCTTCGTCCGACATCGTGTCGAAGGAGGCTCGTCGGGACGAACGTCCATCGTCGGGATGGGTCCCGCCGGTCGTGGTGCTTCCACTGCCTGTGGAGACGTTCCGGCCTCAAGCCTGGACGGGCACGAACACGGTGTCTCTCCAGTCGGAGGATGGTGTCACCCAGGCATGGCTCTATGAAGATGCCGGACGACTCCTTCTGGAGATCCGCGGTGGACTTCCTCCTCCAACGAAGGCCCGCCTGGTGGCGCGGCGCCGAGTCGACGCAAGGGAGCTGGCGGTCCTGGACCTCCAACTCACGGTGGAGGGGCATACCGCTTACGTGGACCTGCGGAACGCTGGAGGGCAGGGCAATCCACTGCATGGCCTCCTCGCACGGACGGGCCTGCCTGCCGATGAGGTCGAACTGCGGCTCGTGGTGATGCATGAACGGTGAAGCGCTTGCGCTCGAACCGTTGATGCATGGACCGATCGAACGCCTGCTTCATCCGGCGGAGAAACGGCGGTGGCTCGCGCGAGAGGTGCCCCTACTCATCGCCAGACAACTGAGCCATCCCGTCTCCCCCGAGATCCGGGAGGCCTGGTGTTCGCGCTTCGTCGAGGAGCTCTGGCCCGCAATCCAAGCTGAAAGAGGTCACCGCTGGGACCTGGGCTGGGCCGAACTCGTCGCGGGGATCGCGGCCAGCATCGAACTGCTCGTGGGCGAGCTGCCTGGCGACCTCCAGCGCCAACTGGACGATACGCCCGCGAAGGCGTTGTGGGCGCAAGGGCGACGTCGCCACGAGCGCTACATGCTTCTGCTGGATGAGAAGGCCCACATCTGCAGGATGTTCGTCTTCGCGAGAGAACTCCCCTCTGGAGTGCCCGTGGAGAGTGGGGTCACCTGGAGGCATGACGGGCCTGCGTTCCAGGGCCGGTCTCACACGCTGTTGCTGGCCTTGATGGCAGGAGGTCTGCTCCCGGACTCGCTGGGGCCGATCGCCGCTTCGGGTGAGCTGGATGAAGATGGCCGCACGGTGCGCCCAGTCCGAGGGCTCATCGAAAAGGCGAAAGCGTGGTGGGAGAGCTTTCCGAACGGAATGCTGATCTCCGGTCCCCTGGACCGAATGGGAGATGATGACTGGCGCGCGCTGGGTGAGGACCCATGGCCTCAATGGATCTCCGGTGGTTCGCTGAGTGAACTGACGGCGAAGCTGGAGGCGCCTCCTGCCAGTCCCAGGCGCTGGGATGGGACGGTCCTGGCTCCGGAGCACATCGCGGAAGCCGCGCTGGATTACATCGCGGAGCCGCCCCCGGGGCCTCTGCGAGATCCACTGCTCGGCGCGGCCTGGGCCGCGAGCCTGAAGGGAAGTGAGGAAGGGGGACGGCGTGGCGTTCTCATCGAAGGTGTCCCAGGGGCGGGCAAGAGCACCCTCAGCCGGGTCTTGGAGTCGCGGTTCCGAACGAGCCTCTGGGGGAACTTGGGGTTCGTGGTGCGCCGTTCCGCACGAGAGCTGGCCGAGGACCTGTCACGTTCCTCCGCGCGAACGTGGTTCATGGTCCTGGCGGTACGAGAACCAGAGCGCCGTGCCTTGTTCGAGGAGTTGGACCGCACTGCTCGCCTCGTTCCCCTGGTGGATGGGTTGGACGAGCTGAGCGGCGTCGCGCTCAAGGACGTGGCTTCGCTGCTCGGGAACAGCCCAGGGTGGTGGATGGCGACCACCAGACCCATGGTGAGCGTCCTCTCGCGCCTGCCCCCCGTGTGGCGCCTCCAGATCCGACAGCCCTCTTCGTCGGAGGCCCGCAGATTGCTGCGGGGCGCGGGGCGTGGAGACCTCGCGGAGCGGCTCTTCGTCGGCGATGACTGGCGTCGCCCCCAGGTCCCCGCCAGCCTGGTATCGCTGATCCAGACGCCCCTGCATCTCACCCTGCTTGCACGGGTCCTACGTGAGAATGAATCCCTGGAGCAGCTTTCGGATGACCGGCTGTACCAGCGCGTCTTTGACGGGCTGATCGAGCAAGCCTGCCAGGAACAACGGCTCACGGAAGATGATGCACGCAGGCTCCGCGGCCTGCGAGGCGACGTGATTGGTGAGCTTGCGCTCGCCTGGCTGCGGGATCCGAAAGGATCGCTGGATGGAGCAACGGTTGACCTGCTCCTGGGCGAGGCGGGTTTCAAGGCAGCGGAGAGACCGGACCTGCTGCGCGCCTTGGAGTTCGGTCATCTCCTGGCTCCAGCAGGAGACGCATGGGATTTCGCACACCGGACGTTGGCCGAGTGGGCTGCTGCGGAAGCATTGCACCGGCAGGTGTCACGGCGGCAGCGGGAATGGGAGCGGTCCTCCGGAGCCTCCGCCGATCCAGAGGCACGAGCACGCATCGAACTGGAATGCCTTGCCTTCTTCCTGGGGGATGACAGCCCGAACTGGGGGCAGCTCCTGCGTTTCTATGCGGCACACCTCCGTGAGCCATTGGCGCTCCTGGCCCGCCTCACCCAGGTGCGACTGCCGACGTGGACGCCTGAAATGGACTCCGGAACGGGCCGTTCATCGCCGGTATCCGAGTACCTGAGGACCTGGGACCTCGCCTTCGACCTGCTTTCGCGGGCACGGTGGTCCCGCCCTCGGGAGGCATGTCTTGCGTGGGGAATGGCTGCTCGCCGCTGGCTCTTGTTCGAGCCCCACGGGGATCGCTTCGTCCCCGGCGAGCGGGACCTCACCCTCCTCAAGGCGCTCGCTGTCGCGGTTTCTGGCCTTCTTCCCCGGACACTTCCAGAGCTCCAGGCGCTGGTAGGGAGAACGGAGGCTCAGCGGACCCGGCTCCTCGACAATCCGACATTGTTGCTGCCTGCGATCCCACCGAGCCACGCGTCGACACTGGACGGTCTGCTACGGGATGACTCGCCCACGGTGCGGTTGGCCGTACTGCGCTGGTATGCCGATCATGGGCTGGAGCCAGACGAGAGCCTCCTCGATTCAATGATGCTCATGCTGCCAGCGGAGATCGAGGCGGCCGAAGCTGAAGCCCCAGCTGGACTGGCGGAATCCCAGTCACAGATGTCCCGAAAGGCGCATTCTGAAGCGCTGGGGCGGCTGGAAGCCCTCGTCTGGGAAACGAGTCTGCGAACTCGCCGTGCGCTTCCCAGGTCCAAGGTCCATTCCCGGATGCGCCGGTGGCCGGAGAATCTCGAGGAAATCATCATCCGTTGGATTGGCATGCCCACGGGACGCGATGTTTCGGCGGAGGACGGGCACCAACATCGGCGCGAGGTGGTGGCCGCCAGCCTTGAGGAGGCCGTCGGACTGACCGCGAGCATCCTCAAGGAGCTGAAGCAATTGAGAGAGGCGCCTGAAGGCGCCGGGCTCGTCGGTCATCTCCTCGAGTCCTTCAGTGACAGCATGAAGCCACAGCCTGGACCCCTGCTTCGCGAACTCCTGCGCGGAATGGAATGGACGGCGCCCCTCGAAGTCTCGAGCGGCGAGGGCTCGCAACGGTTGGAGGCAGGGCTCCGGCGCCTGATGCGCATCCGGAATCGTCTGGTGGAAACAGTCAATGCGCTGGATGACACGCGGTTGGAGCCGGTGCTGGGTGGACTTTGGGGCCTGCTGCATCCCGAGCAGCCCGAACGAGAGGTGCTGCTTCGGGCGATTGAAGAGGCCCAGCGGCCTCCACCGCAGGTGCCTGCGCGCCTGTTGATGGAGCGTCAGGGAGATGACTCCTGGATGTTGGAGCGGTTTTCCTGGACCCCATCCCATCTGCCGGAGCTGCGCGAGCTATCGGCGAGCGGGAGAGGAACGCTTCGCTTCATGGCGATCCGCCTGCTTGCAAAACAGGAGCGTGGAGACGAGAGGCAATCCCTCGTCCAGGCATTGCCCTCCGCGGACCCTGAACTCCAGGAGCAGATCCAGCGCCACCTCGAGCGGGAGACGGCCGGGAATGAGCCTCTGCGGGTGAAGTCACTTCCATTGGATGCCGCTGCCAGATTGCCACTGCTTCAGCGCGTGGAGCATGAGGTCCCAGGATGGAAGGCCGGCCTGCTCGCCGAACTGGCTGGACCTGACTCCTACGTGGAGCCATTGGTCCGGCTGGCCGTGCGAAAGGGGATCCATGAAGCGCTGCCCCTGCTCGCGGGGCGGTTGGAGAAGAAGTCCTGGCAGGACTCTGGGCTTACAGAGGCGATTGCACTCCTGTGCACGGCTTCAGAAGCCGACGCGCGGTGGGCACGGGTCGCCCTGCGTCATGCACTGCTTCATGGCTGGCCGGATGAGCCGATGGATCGGCGTCGTGCACGCGAAAGCACGGGACGAGCGCGTGCTGGCGAGGTCCTGGCTGGCTTCCTTGAAGTCGGCGACCTCGAGCTCCTTTCGCTTGGCGCGCGATCGGCCCTGCCGCACCCAGCGCTCGCGGCCGCCATCCGCCGCCTGGGAGCGCGAGCCCGGGAGCGACTGATGACCCTCTACCGCGACGCCAACGACGCGGTGCTCGCGAGGATGAGCCACCCCGGGGAAGACGACTCCGAGCGCGTTCCGACGGGGAGCGACCGGGAGTTGGCGAAGCGGAGGAACGCCCTGGCTGAAACCCTGGTGGTTTCCTTCGACCCCTTGTGTGGAGGGCTGAAGGAGCTTGTGGACCTTGCGCTCCAGGTGGTGGGAGGCGATGTCCACCACGTCTACAGCATGCCCGGCCCGCTGGGCTCCGACTTTGATGGGCCTGGCGATCTGGATTGGTACTCCGACCAGGAGAATGCAGGGTTGGTGAAGGCGCTTGGCCAGGAGTTGGAGGCAGGCCTTGCACGAGAGCCCGGCGCATGGCCAGAGCTTCGCAGACTGTTCGAGAGCCCTTCGGAGACGCTTCGCCTGCGGGCTTTTGAGCTATGCGCAGGCAGAGCGCCCTCGCACCTCGTAGCGCAGCTCGCACTCGATGCACTGGATGGGTTCGCGCGCGCGAACCAGACTCGATGGACGGGCCCCTCCCTGGCGTATCGCCTTTCCGGAGGAGGGGGAGCCGGGACTTCGTATGTCGAAGTTCCAGAAACCGCGACCCGGCTCACGGAGGCGGTGCGTCAGCGTCTGACCCCCGCGCATCGCGGTGTCGTTGAAGTGCTCGCCGCGCATGGGTTCCCAGTTTTTCGAGCACTGGCCGCGCGATGGAGTGGTCAGTTGGGTGATGAGTCGTGGGTCGGCATTCTCCGGCCGTTGCTCACGGATCCGGTGCCTTTCGTCGTCTACAACGCGCTCTACGCGCTGGCGTTGATTGCCCCCAGGTCCCTGGAGGATTCGCTGTCGCAGGCGGATCGCACGGTCTGGACGACCTCGCACGACGCCATGCTGTTTCAGTGGCTCCGCGGTGACGATCGGCGTCAGTCCGCGAGCCTCCTGTCGAAACAGGATGGGCCACCCCCCATGGAGCCGTTGCGCTACCTGTCGGTGGGCACGGTCGAGCGCTTGCTGATAGAGGCCGCGGAGCGGTGCACGCGGCCATCCGAAGACGAGCCCCGTAGAACGCCGCCTTTCGACGGATTCCCCAGCCTCATCGAAGAGGTATTCGCTTCCCTCTGGAGGACAACACGTCCAGGACCCTCCAGTCAGGAGATGTTGAAGAATTGGACCCATCATCCGGTGGTCTCGGTCCGTGCAATCGCCTTGAGGCTGCGCGCTGCTCATGACTTGTTGGCGGCGGAGGAAGTCCTGCCGTTGCTCTCAGGCGTGCCCATCGAGCAACTCCGCGCGGCGGAGTGCCTCGTGCGCATGGATGATGAGTCGCACGCAGAGGCCGCCTCTGCTTTCTGGCGGTCCGCGCTCGGACGCGATGGTGCCCTGATGGGCTCTCGGCACAGGCTGGATCTCTATCATGAGCGCGCTGAGGACCGGCTCATGTGGGCCCTGCGAGGAGCATCCCACCGCTTCGCCCCTCTGCTCGGATTGGTGGCCGCTCATATCCCTTATGACTCCGCCGAGGGAATGGATACGCCAGAGGGCGAGCGGTTGGTCCACGACACGCTCCAGGTCGTGCACCGCTGGGGGGAGCGTGGGGTGCGCGCCTTGTTGGACCTGATCGAGGCAAGACACGTGGAGGACCATTACGACTTCATGGAGCTTGTGAAGCGAACGGCACGTCGCAGCGAGTCCTTCCGGGAGTACCTGGGCCTGCTTGCAAAAGACAGAGGGGGGCCTGCGGAGCGCGCCTACACAGAAGTGCTTGTTGCTTTGGAAGAGGACGACCTTGATGGATTGGCGGTGCGCCTTGCCGAGGAAGTCTTCCCCGAGGGCTGGCCCACCTGAAGTCATGACGGATGTTCAGCCGGGGCCTGGACGGACACGCTCGCCTCCACGTCGGAGAGCGCGAAGTCATCCATCGTCAGCGTGCCGACCTGGTCGATGGACAGGCCCACGCTGAGGGCCTTCGCCGCGGAGGGTGTCGCGGGCGTGGTCCATTCCGCGAAGGTGTAGCTGCTGCGCGGGGGCAGCAGTGGCCCCTGCGACCAGTAGGTCCAGGCGCCCGCGCTGTTGCGGTAGTACGCCTTGAACCTCACCTGCGTGGTGGCCTTGTACCAGGCGGTGATCCGGTAGTGATGCCCCGTGGTCGGCGTGGGAGTGCAGCTGCTGTCATCCTGACGGGTGATGAGCTTCCGGTCTCCGTCGGTGATTTGCGTGATGCGCACCTGCTGAGCCCAGCTGCCTCCGTGCGCGTCCGACGTCCGGTTCCAGGTGAAGGTGTTGTTTCCAAAGCCGCCGCGCTGCCAGCAGTCCGGGGTCCCATCACCGTTGCTGTCCGCTTCGAGCGACGGATTCTTCAAGAGCTGCGCGGGGGGCCAGCTCACCGGGGGCTTGAGCACTCCGCCGATGATGGCGTCCATCGTGGCCACGGTGGTGCCTCGCGAGGCGCGGGTGGCCAGCCAGTCGATGAAGGCCGTCAGGTTGGCGGGCGAGATGGAATAGGTCTGCGGCGGGTTGCACGGCCCGCAGATGTGGTGGAAGACGATGGGCACCCAGCCGCCGCCTGACTCTTCGGCACGCAGCACGTAGTTCTTCAGGTCCGTGAGCGTGGTGGTGGCCTGCACGGAACCGTGGGTCCGGATGGCGTACGGTTCCGCGGGAGGTACGGGCTCGGCGGCCGGGCTGCTGCCGCTCGGCGTCGTTCTCAGCCCGCCGCTCTCCCTCGCGGAGTTGTAGTTGCAGTCGATGACGATCTGCCGCGTGGTCGCGTCCTCGTCGCCGAAGGGATAGGCGAAGGACGTCACTCGGAAGCCCGCGTTCAGCAGGGCGACCCGGTCGTTGCAGATCTCCTTGCGCTGGTCGTCCGGCGACAGCTCCGTGAGGTGCGGATGGGTCAGCGTGTGGCCGCCAATCTCATGGCCCTTGTCCTGGAGCGCGTGCACCTGGGCGAGCGTGAGGCGGCCGGACTGCCCCAGCCTGCCGCTGTTGACGAAGAACGTCCCTCGCATGCCTCGGGCCTCCATGGCGGAAGCACCGATGAGCTGGGAGGCCAGGCAGTCGTCGAAGTTCAGCGAGACGACCACCTGGCCGGGCAGGAGGGCGGTGGCTCGGGTCGTGGGTTCCATGGTGGGTGCTCCCCCTTGTGCACGAAGGCTTCACCCACAACCTGCGCATGCGCCGCTACTCGAGCTTCGATGTAGCGTCGATGGTCAGCTCCAGCGTCGTGAGCGCCGGATCCGCGAGGATGTCCGCTTCGTTGAAGTGCACGGGACGGAAGTGCTTGCCGGAGAAGAGGTCCGCCTGGTCCGCGAAGTGCGGTGACGCCGGGTCGGCGGACTGCGCGTAGGAGAGGACCGCGTTCGCCTTGGGCCCTTCCGGCGTGAACTCCATCACCATGAGGAAGCTGGTCCCGAAGTCGACCAGGTAGCCTTCCGGCGTGAGCCCCGTGCCGGGGGAGAGCAGCGGGCCCTGCGGCTGGGACTGCGGCAGCAGCGTCGCGTTCGCGCCGGAATAGCCGACGACGTTGGTGACGCCCTCGAAGGCCGCGCCGCCATGCAGCGGCACCTTGCGGTCTCCCTTCCACGCGAACTGCACGTCGCCCAGCTTCGTTCCCACCGCGATGCCCGCCTTGCCCAGGAGCGCCACGGCCTCCGCCAGCTTCTGGTTCACCGGATCCACGCCGGACTCCGGCGCGGGGACCAGCCCCGCCGGCGTCACCGCCGCCCGGGCCGGATCGAAGGGCTGCGCGAAGAGGGCTCCCCGGTCCACGAGGTCGGAGCGGTTGAAGCCGTTGAGGAACTCGCGCCAGATGATGGCGCCCGCGCGATCCAGCTCCAGCCGGCCATCCCACGTTGCAATCAGCTGGCACGCCTCCGTGATGTCCACCGGCGCGCCATCGACGACGATGGGCTCCGCGCCCTGGCAGCGCTGCACCACGGCCGTGCGCAGCTGCTCCGCCACCCAGGTGCGGTTGCTCAGGATGGCCTGCTCGGCCTCCTCGCGCGTGAAGCGCCCGTCGCTGCCGGCCGCCGCGGTGTCGCCCTGTTCGGTGATGAGCGTGAGGTTCATGTGCGAGCGCGTGCTCATGCGGCCGCGCGTCCCGAAGATTTCATAGAGGAAGGGCAGGTCGAGCAGGGGCGCGGCGGGGTTGGCGAACGTCGCCGGATCATTCGCGTTCATCACGAAGTCCGTGCGGCTGAGCTGCGGCATGACCGTCGTCGGCACCAGACCGTGCGACTCGCTGTCCAGGCCCACCCATTCGTCGCGGGACGTGCTGCCGTCCAGGAGGACGAGCCCCAACGACGCGAACACCGGCGCGTCCGGCGTGGACTCGAGCGAGTCGCGATACGCCGCGACCGTGGCAGGGCTCAAGTAGGGGACCCGGGACGCGTCCACGTAGCGCGTAGCTCCATCCGCGCTCGCGAGCAGCGTGTTCACCCAGGGCGCGCCGCGCACGGTGCGCTCCACGTCCGCGGCCTCGCCGATGTCGCGGGCCGTGTTCAGGCGCACCCAGTGCTCCGCGAAGCGTGGGTTGTCCTCCGTCGCGTCGCGCGTCGTGTACGCGGTCTCGTCCGTCCAGTCCGCGCCGGGGCCAGCCAGGATGGGGCCGTAGTGGCTGCGCCAGAACGTGCGCGTCTCCTGCGTCATGCCGCCGTCGTCCCCCCGCACGTTGACGGTGACGGTCCGCGACGTCATGCGGCGGGTCGCTCCGTCATAGACGTACGCCGTGGGGTCTCCCGGCACGAGCTTGAGCCGGTACAGCGTCAGGTGGCTCGACGCCGTCACGGTGTGCGTCCACGCGATGTCCCGGTTGAAGCCGATGTTGATCGCCGGCACGCCCAGCAGGGACACGCCGTACACGTCGAGCTTGCCGGGGATCGTCTGGTGGCTCTCGTGGAAGCGGAGGCTGCCCTCCCAGGGGAAGTGCGGGTTGGCGACGAGCATGCCCCGGCCGCTGGCGGTCTTCTCGCGGCCCAGCGCCCAGCCGTTGCTGCCCAGCTCATCCTTGCGCGGTGACAGCGCGAGCGGCCTCGACTGGAGCCGCTCGCCTTCCGCCTCCGCGCTCGGCGGCTGCGCGTTGCCCACGTAGCCCAGCAATGGCACCAGCGTGTCGAACAGCGACAGGTCAAAGTGATACGCCAGTAGATCGTACGCGCTGATGGGCTTCACCCATGCGGCGCCCCGACAGGGCTCGGGACGCTGAGCCGCCGGCACGTCCGCGAGGTACTGGTTGTAGCCCGCGGCATAGCCCTGCACGAGGTCGCGCAGCTCCTGCGACTGCTCCGCGAAGCTGGCCTCGGCGCGGGCGCGCAGCGCGAGCCCCAGGTAGGTGAAGTCGCTTTCGAGGAAGGCATCCTGCGGGCCCCGGCCCAGGTAGCGAGCGCGCTCGCCACGGACCTTGAGGAACTGATCCGCGAGGATGCACACCGCGTCCTGCGCCTGCGCGTAGCCGATGCCGGCGCCCAGGCTGCGATACCCGTCAGCCTGGATGTGGGGGACGCCGTAGGACGTGCGGTGGAGGGTGGCCTTGAGCGGGGAGGGCGCCGGTGGGTCGTCGTTCCGGCAGCCGCCGAAGGCCGTCAGCGTCAGCAGCAGGGACAGGGAGAAGCGGGAGGTGCGCATGGGTCACAGTTTCGCAAACAGGGCTGACAAGTTTATTCGCTTTATGCGTGTATTTCAGTCTGTGAGGGAGTGTGCTCCTGACACGCTTGTCTCGAATGAAAAATTATCGTGGACTTCAAGGGTATTCGCGTGTGTTGCTCCGCGCGCGCCGAGCCCTTCCCCCGGGGGCCGCGCGGAAGTGAGTCCGCACGCATGTCCCAGGCCTCCGCAGCTCCCGTGACCCTTGATGCCTCGCGCATCGATCCCAACGCCCTGGCCATCCTCGAGCGCCTTCGCGGCGCGGGGTTCCAGGCCCTGCTCGTGGGCGGTTGCGTGAGGGACCTGCTGCTCGGGCAGACGCCCAAGGACTTCGACATCGCCACGGACGCCCGGGCGGACCAGACCCACGGCCTCTTCGAGGAGTGCCTGATGCTGGGCGGCCGGGGCTCGGTGATGACGCTGGTATTCGAGGGCGGGAAGCCCTTCGACGTGGCCACGCTGCGTCCGCTGCGCACGCCCGCGTCCACGCCGCGGGTGCCGCTGGACGCCGACCTGAGCGCCGTGGCCCGCGAGCTTCCGGTGGGCACCGTGGCGCAGGACGCGGCCTCGCGAGACTTCTCCATCAACGCGCTCTTTCATGATCCGGCCACGGGCCAGACGCTCGACTTCGTGGGCGGGGTGGCCGACGTCCGCGCCCGCGTGCTGCGTTCGCTGGGGGAGCCCTCCGAGCGCTTCCGCGATGATCCGTCGCTCGTCTACCGGGCGCTGCGCATCTCCGCCCGGCGCGGCCTGACCCTCGAACCCCGGACGCTGGAGGCCCTGCGCGAAGGCGCCGCCGCGCTGCCGGACAGCCCGTTCGCGTTGCGCCTCCATGAGCTGCTGGAGTGCCTGAGCCTGGGTGTGGCCGGGGCCTGCCTGCGCCGCATGCGCGAGTTCGACGTGCTGGCGCGTACGCTCCCGTCCCTGGGACGACTGAGCCCGTTCGCGTGGGAGGGGCTGTTCTCGCTCGGGGATGCCATGGACCGGCTCCATGCCCAGGGGCGCGGGCTCGGTCATCCGGCACGGCTCGCGGCGCTCCTGCTGCCCCTCGCGGATCCCCCGGTGCTGTCGGGCGTGGACGCGCCTGTGTCCCTGGCGGAGCTCGTGCCGGCGGGGGACGACGCGGAGCGGCCGCCGCTGGTGGAGGACGGCCTCGCGGTGCTGGCGGCGCAACGTGTGTTGCGTCAGGGCCCTGACAGCGCGGGAGCCGCGGAGCTGCTCGGCTCGCACCTGCTGACGGAGGCGCTGGACGTGTACTCGCTCACGCTCGATGCCACGGGCGGATCGCGGCAGGTCCTGGATGCGTGGCGCGCGAGGCAGGGCGCATGAAGCTGCTGTCACTGCTGTTCCAGGCGTCGAAGGGCCGCTTCCTGGCGTCCGTGCTGGCCGGGCTCGTGTCCGGCGCCTGTGGGGCCGGGTTGATCGCGATGATCAACCGGGCCCTCGCGGGCACCCAGGCCCATGGGGCCGTGGAGGTCTCGCTCTTCGTGGGGTTGGTCGTCGTGGCGCTGGTGTCGCGCATCGCGGCCCAGGTGTTGATCAGCCAGATCAACCAGGACTCGCTCTTCGACCTGCGCTTGAAGATGAGCGCGCAGATCGCCCGTGCGCCGTTGCGTCAGTTGGAGGAGCAGGGCTCCCACCGGCTCCTGTCCGCCCTGACCGAGGACCTGTTCCACCTCACCAACGCCATGGCGATGCTGCCCCGGCTGGTCATCAACGCGTCCACCGTGTTCGGGTGTCTCGTCTACATGGTGATGCTGTCGCGGACGCTGCTGCTCGCGCTGGTCATCTGCCTGGTGCTGGGCATCGCCACCTACCGGCTGTCCACCGCGAGGGCGGTGCGTGACATGCGCCGGGCGCGCGAGGTGCAGGACGAGCTCATGCTGCACTTCCGGGGGCTGACCGACGGCATCAAGGAGATCAAGCTCCATGCCCGGCGGCGCGACGACTTCCTGTCGCGTGTGATCTCGGACGCCGCCGGCCGGGTGAAGGACCTCCAGCGGCGCGCCGCGACGGCGTTCGCGGTGGGCTCCAGCTGGGGGATGTTCCTCTTCTTCGTCGTCATCGGCGTGCTGCTCTTCCTCCTGCCCCACCTCACGCAGGTGAACACAACGGCCCTGGTGGGGTACACGCTCGCGGTGCTCTACCTACAGACGCCCCTCATGTCCCTTATGGAGGGCATGCCGTTGATCTCCCGCGGGCAGGTGTCCCACACGAAGCTCGAAGCCCTGGGCCTGTCGCTCGCCGCGTCCACCGAAGAGGCGCGCGAGCCGGCGGCGCTGGACGCCCGGCCGTCGTTCCAGAAGCTGGAGCTGCGAGGCGCCACCCACCGCTACCAGCGCGAGCACGACGACCGGACCTTCACCCTGGGCCCCATCGATCTGGAGCTGCGCCCGGGGGAGTTGCTGTTCATCGTGGGCGGCAACGGCAGCGGGAAGACCACGCTCGCCAAGCTCATCACCGGGCTGTATTCGCCCCAGGAAGGGCAGATCCTCCTGGACGGCCAGCCCGTGACGGCCGGGACCCTGGAGCACTACCGGCAGCACTTCTCCGCCGTGTTCTCCGACTTCCACCTCTTCGACCGCCTGATGGGACTGGAGGGGGAGCTGTCCCAGGTGCAGGGCTTCCTGGAGCGGCTGAAGCTGGAGCACAAGGTGCGCCTGGACGGGAAGGCGTTCTCCACCACGGCGCTCTCCCAGGGTCAGCGCAAGCGCCTGGCGCTGGTGACGACCCTGCTGGAGGACCGCGCCATCTACCTCTTCGACGAGTGGGCGGCGGACCAGGATCCCGCGTTCAAGGCCGTCTTCTACCGGGAGCTGCTGCCGGAGCTGAAGCGGCGCGGCAAGGCCGTGGTGGTCATCTCCCACGACGACCGCTACTTCGACGCGGCCGACCGCCTGCTGCGCGTCGAGTCTGGCCAGCTCGTCTCCGAGCCCCTCGCGGAGCCTTCCGCCGAGTCTCCCCGCGCCGCCTCCTGAGACACACGTTTTCCCGCCGAGTGGGATACGGACCCGGATATCAGTCATGGTGGTTCTGGCGAGTAATCAAAAGCTCTATTGGAAACTCAGAAATACAGTTATTTCTCGCAGTTGAATGAGCCCGGCCTCTCCCCGACCGTCCTCCCTTTCGGTTTTCGCTCAGCGTCCTCCATTTGAGTCCCTGGTGGACCTGCTCCGGCACCGGAGCGCTGACGCGGCTCGCGCGTCCCGGTACACGTTCCTGGGAGAGACAGGAGAGCTCGAGGCCTCCTGGACCCACGCGGAGCTGGACCTGTACGCGCGGCGCATCGCGGGGGCGCTGGCGGGCGTGGAGCCTGGCGCGCGGGCGGTGCTGCTGTATCCGCCGGGGCTCGACTACATCGCGGGCTTCTTCGGCTGTCTCTACGCGGGGCTGGTGGCGGTGCCGGCGTATCCGCCGGATCCGTCGCGCCTGGAGCGCACGCTGCCCCGGCTGCGCGCCATCATCGAGGACTCGCGCGCGACGGTGGTGCTGACCACGTCCTTCATCCTGTCGATGAAGGAGTTCCTCACGGATCAGGCGCCGGAGCTGAACGGGCTGCACTGGGCCGCCACGGATGCGCTGGAGCCCGGAGCGGAGGACGGATGGCGCCCTCCCGTGGCGCGTCCGGACACGCTGGCGTTCCTGCAATACACGTCGGGCTCCACGGGGATGCCCAAGGGCGTGATGCTCACGCACGGCAACCTGCTGCACAACCTGGACGCCATCCACCGCAGCTTCCGGGCGAGCGCCGACAGCGTGGGCGTCATCTGGCTGCCGCCGTACCACGACATGGGTCTCATCGGCGGCATCCTGGAGCCGCTGAACGGTGGGTTCCCGGTGACGTTGATGTCGCCGCTCACGTTCCTGCGCCGCCCGCTCGTCTGGCTGGAGGCCATCTCCCAGTACAAGGGCACCATCAGCGGCGGCCCCAACTTCGCGTTCGACCTCTGCGCGCGGCGCATCTCCGAGGAGGAGCGGGCCCGGTTGGACCTGTCCTCGTGGGAGGTGGCCTTCTGTGGCGCGGAGCCCATCCGCACGGAGACGCTGGAGCGCTTCAACCGCACGTTCGGGCCGCAGGGCTTCCGCGCTCCGTCGCTCTATCCCTGCTACGGCCTGGCGGAAGGCACGCTGATCGCCACCGGTGTGGCGCAGGGCGCGGGCGCCTCGGCGCTCACGTTGGAGGCGGAGGCGCTGGCGCGTTCTCGGGCCGTGCGCGTGGAGCCGGGCACTCCGGGCTCGCGTGAGCTGGTGGGGTGTGGCCAGTCGATGCCGGACCAGTCCATGCTCATCGTCGACCCGGAGGCGCGCACGCCTCGCGCCGACGGCGAGGTGGGTGAAATCTGGCTGCGCGGCCCCAGCATCGCGCAGGGCTACTGGCAGCGGCCGGAGCAGACGGAGGAGGCCTTCCAGGCGCGCCTCGCGAGCACGGGCGAGGGCCCCTTCCTGCGCACGGGCGACCTGGGCTTCGTCGTGGACGGCGAGCTGTACGTCACCGGGCGGCGCAAGGACCTCATCATCCTGCGTGGCCGCAACCACTACCCGCAGGACCTGGAGCTCACGGCGGAGCGCGCGCACCCGGCCATCCGCCCGGGCTCTGGCGCGGCGTTCAGCGTCGACGTCGCGGGCGAGGAGCGGTTGGTCCAGGTCCATGAGGTCAGCCTGCGCGACGGCGGGGACCTGGGCCCGGTGCTGGCGGCGGTGCGCCAGGCGCTGAGCGAGGAGCATGAGCTCCAGCCCCACGCGTTGATCCTGGTGGAGCCGGGAAGCGTCCCGAAGACGTCCAGCGGGAAGATCCAGCGGCGCGCCTGCCGCGAGAGCTTCCTCGACGGTTCGCTGCGTGTCGTCACCCAGTGGAAGGAAGGCAGCGCGCTCGAAGCGCACGCGGACGTTCACGAGGACGCTGGGCCTGGGAACACCGCCGAGTCGATGGGCGCCTGGCTGCGAAGCCGCGTGGCGGCGCGCCTGCGCGTCCGGCCCGACGAGGTGTCCGCCACCGAGCCCATCACCCGGCTGGGCCTGGATTCGCTCGCGGCGGTGGAGCTGAGCCACGACATCGAGAAGGGCCTGGGCGTCATCCTGCCCATGGAGGCGCTGCTGCAGGGGCCCACCATCGCGGAGCTGGCCGGGCGCGTGCTCGCGCACCGCGCGGGTTCCAGCCGTCTGACGCCGCCCTTGAAGCCGCGGAACCGTGAGGAGCTGCCCGCGCTGTCCTTCGCGCAGCAGCGGCTGTGGTTCCTGGATGCGCTCGTCCGTGGCAGCCCCGCGTATCACATCCCCGTCGCGGTCCGGCTGGTGGGGCCGCTCCATGTTCCGGCGCTTCAGCATGCGCTGGATGTGCTGGTGCGGCGCCATGAAACCCTGCGCACCACCTTCGTCTCCCGCGACGGCGTTCCGGCGCAGCGCATCCTCCCGGACCTGCCCGTGACGCTGGAGCAGGTGGATGTGAGCGGGCGGGAGGATCGCGCGGAGGAGACGGCGCGTCTGGCGCGAGTGGAGGCGGCGCGCTCCTTCGACCTGGAGACGGGTCCGCTGATGCGGGCCCTCCTGGTGAAGGAGGCAGAGGGCGAGCACGTGCTGGTGGTGGTGATGCACCACATCGTGTCGGACGGCTGGTCGATGGGCGTGATGGTGCGGGAGGTGGGGAAGGCCTACGAGGCGAAGGTGAAGGGCGTTGCAGCGCAGGAGGAAGCGCTGGACGTTCAGTACGCGGACTGGGCGGCGTGGCAGCGGGAGTGGCTGGAGGGCGGGGCGCTGGAGGAGCAGCTGGGGTGGTGGAAGCAGCAGTTGGCTGGCGCGCCCTCGGCGCTGGAGCTGCCCACCGACAAGCCCCGGCCGGTGAACCCCACGTTCCGTGCTCACACCGTCGACGCCAGCCTGTCTCGGTCGTTGTCGGAGGCGGTGAAGGGGCTGGCGAAGCAGGAGGGCGTGACGCCGTTCATGGTGCTGCTGGCGGCGTGGCAGGTGGTGCTGGCGAAGCACGCGGGGCAGGACGACGTGAGCGTGGGAACGCCCATCGCGGGGCGGCAGCGCGCGGAGACGGAGGGGCTGATCGGCTTCTTCGTGAACACGCTGGTGGTGCGCACGAAGGTGGCGGGCGGGGCGAGCTTCCGGGAGCTGTTGGGGCAGGTGAGGGAGACGACGCTGGGTGCGTACGCGCACCAGGACGTGCCGTTCGAGAAGCTGGTGGAGGCGTTGCAGCCCGCGCGCGACCTGGCGCGACACCCGTTGTTCCAGGTGATGCTCGCCTTCCAGCAGGACTCGCTGCCTGAGCTGAAGCTGCCGGGCCTGGCCTTGAGGGCCGTGCCGCTGGACTCCGGCGCGGTGAAGTTCGACCTGTCGCTGAACCTGTCGGAGACCGCGGAGGGCTTCACCGGCACGCTGATCAGCGCCGCGGACCTCTTCCACCGCGCGAGCACCGAGCGGATGGTGCGGCACTGGCACACGCTGCTGGAGGCCGCGACGGTCCAACCCGGACTGCGGGTGGACGCGCTGCCGCTGCTGGATGAGGAAGCGCGGCGCGCGGTGCTCGAGGCGTGGCCGGAGGAGCGGCTGGCGGCGGGGAACGACACGTGTCTGCATGCGCTCTTTGAAGCGCAGGCGGCGCGCGTACCGGACGCCGTGGCGGTGGTGGGCGGCGGCCAGTCGCTGACGTACCGCGCGCTGGACGCGGGCGCGAACCAGCTCGCAGGTGCGCTGCGCGCGATGGGCGTGGGCCCCGACGCTCGCGTGGGCCTCTGCGTGGACCGGCGTGCCGACGCGATGCGTGGCCTGCTGGGCATCCTCAAGGCCGGCGGCGCCTACGTTCCGTTGGACCCCGCGAACCCCGGGGAGCGGTTGCGCCTGATGCTCGACGAGGCGCGCGTGGACGTGGTCGTGACGATCCGCGAGCTTGCCTCGCGCTTCGACGGCCACCCTGGACGGCTCGTGCTGCTGGATGACGGGGCGGCGCCGTTCGCGTCGTTCCCCTCGGATGCGCCGCCCGCTCGCGGCGCGGTGCCGTCGAACCTGGCCTACGTCATCTTCACCTCGGGCTCCACCGGCCGGCCCCGGAGCGTGGGCATCGAGCACCGGCAGATCGTGCGCTACGTGCGGGGCCTCGTGCGGCGCCTGGACCTTTCGCCGGGCGCGTCGTTCGCGTCCGTCTCCACGCTGGCGGCGGACCTGGGGCACACCGCGCTCTTCCCCACGCTGGCCCAGGGCGGCACCCTGCACCTGGTGGACACCGAGACGGCGTCCGACCCGGCGGCGCTGGGTGCGTACTTCGCCCGGCATGGCGTGGAGGGGTTGAAGATCGTCCCGTCGCACCTGCGGGCGCTGCTGGCGTCGGAGTCGCCGGAGCGGTTGTTGCCGCGCCGCTGGCTGGTGCTCGGTGGCGAGTCGTCCGACTGGGCACTCGTGGATCAGGTGCGTTCGCTCGTGCCGGGCTGCGCGGTGTTCAACCACTACGGCCCCACGGAGACCACCGTGGGCGTGCTCACGCTGCCGGCCTCCGCACTTGCGCGAGAGGACCGTCCGGTCGTCGTTCCGCTGGGCCGGCCCCTGCCGGAGGTGCGTGCGTACGTCCTGGATGCGGGCCTGCGCCCGGTGCCCCCCGGCGTCGCGGGCGCGCTCTACATCGCGGGCGGCACGGTGGGCCGGGGGTACCTGGGCCGGCCGGAGCTCACCGCCGACCGCTTCATCCCGTCACCGTTCGCGAAGACGCCCGGCGAGCGCATGTATCGCACGGGCGACCGGGCGCGGCTCGGGCCCGACGGCGCCATCGTGTTCCTGGGGCGCGAGGACGACCAGCTCAAGGTGCGCGGCTTCCGCGTGGAGCCGGGTGAAGTGGAGGCGGTGCTCAAGCAGCACCCGGCCATCGCCGAGGCAGTGGTGGTCGCCCGTGATGCGGGCGGTGGTGAGCGGCGGCTCGTGGCTTATGGCGTGCCGACGACCGGTGGCCAGCTGGTGCCGGACCTTCTCAAGACGTTCCTCGAAGAGCGGTTGCCGTCGTACCTGGTGCCGTCCGCGGTGGTCGTGCTGGAGACCCTGCCGCTCACCGCCAATGGCAAGGTGGACCGCCGCGCGTTGCCGGAGCCGGCCGAATTCGCGCGCGCGGAGCCCTCGGCGCCGGGCACTCCGTACGAGGCGCTGCTCGCCTCCGTCTGGGCGCAGGTGCTGGGCGTGAGCGACGTGGGCCCTGGCGATGACTTCTTCGAGCGCGGCGGACACTCGCTGCTGGCCACGCGCGCGGTGTCCCGCATCCGTTCGGTCTTCCAGGTGGACCTGCCCCTGCGCGCGCTGTTCGAGACGCCGAAGCTGGGCGCGCTCGCCAGACGGCTGGAGGCGCTGTCTCGCACGGGCGCGGATGCCGTGCGGCCTCCTGTTGTCCCCGTGCCCAGGGACCGGCCGCTGCCGCTGTCGTTCGCGCAGCAGCGCCTGTGGTTCCTCGACCGGATGGAGCCGGGCAACGCGCTCTACAACGTGCCCGCCATGCTGTGGCTGGACGGGGCGCTCGATGCCGAGGCCCTGGAGCGCTCGCTGGCTGAGATCCTCCTGCGCCACGAGGTGCTGCGCACGACCTTCCACGAGACACCGGACGGAGCGGTCCAACGCGTCGCACCGGCGCCCGCGCGCGCCCTGACGCACGTCAACCTGCACGACGTTGCCCCGGATGCGCTCGAGGCGCGGGCGCTGGAATGGGCGCGCGAGGAAGCATCGCGGCCGTTTGACCTCGTCGCGGGCCCGCCGGTGCGCATGTCGCTGCTGGCGCTGCGGGATGACCGGCACGTGCTGGTGCTGGTGCTGCACCACATCGTCGCGGACGGTTGGTCGCTGGGTGTGCTCGTCCGCGAGCTGGGAGCGTTGTACGGCGCCTTCACGCGCGGCACCGCGTCCGGCCTGCCGGCGCTCGCCGTGCAGTACGCGGACCACGCCGTGTGGCAGCGCGGCTGGCTCCAGGGCGCGGTGCGGGAGGCGCAGCTCTCCTGGTGGCGCGAGCAGCTCCAGGACGCGCCCCGGGTACTGGACCTTCCCCTGGCTCGCCACCGCCCGAAGGTGCGCACGTCGCAGGGGGCCCAGGCCACGCACGTGCTGCCGCGCGCAACGGCGGAGGCCGTGCGTCAGCTCGCGCTGCGCGAAGGTGCCACGCCGTTCATGGTGATGATGGCGGCCTTCCAGGCGCTGCTGCATCGCTACACCGGCCGCACCGATCTCCTGGTGGGCACGGACATCGCCAACCGGCACCACGCGGAGACGGAGGCCCTGGTGGGCTTCTTCGTCAACCAGGTGGTGTTGCGCACGCGCCCCACGCCGGTGCTGCCGTTCCGGGCGCTGCTGGGCCAGGTGCGCGAGGCCGCGCTGGGCGCCTACGCCCACCAGGATCTTCCGTTCGAAGAACTGGTGCGCGACCTGAACCCGGAGCGCAGCCTGGGCGCGTCGCCACTCTTCCAGGTCAAGCTCATCTTCCAGAACGCGCGCGACGCGGAGCTGGCGCTGCCCGGCCTGTCCCTGCGGGTGGAGTCCATTGACCCGGGCGCGTCGAAGTTCGACCTCACCGTGGCCTTCAGCGACACCTCGGAAGGCCTGTCCGGCCTCTGGGAGTACAGCACCGACCTCTTCGACGCGGCGACGGTGGCGCGCATGCAGGAGCACCTGCGCACGCTCCTGGAAGGTGCCCTGTCACGGCCTGACGGCGCGCTGGAGTCTCTGCCGCTGCTCACGGAGGCGGAGCGGGCCCACGTCCTGGGAACCTGGAACGCCGCCACGCTTCCCATCGGCGAGCCCCTGCGGGTCCACCGCCGCTTCGAGGCCGCGGTCTCGACCTTCGGCGACAGGCCCGCGCTCCGCTTCGAGGGGCAGGAGGTGAGCTACCGGGAGCTGGAGGCGCGCTCCAACGCGCTCGCGCGCCACCTGCGCGCGCAGGGCGTGGGGCTGGAGACGCGCGTGGGCATCTGCCTGGAGCGTTCGCCGGAGCTGGTGATCGCCATGCTGGCGACGCTCAAGGCCGGCGGCGCCTTCGTCCCGCTGGATCCGGCGTACCCGAGCGCCCGCCTGACCTTCATGCTGCAGGACTCCGCGGTGCCCGTCGTGGTGACGCGCTCGGAGCTCGCGGACGAGCTGCCGGCCACGGGCGCCCACCTGGTGTGCCTGGACGAGGACGCCGCGCGGCTGGAGCGGCTTCCCGGAACGACGTTGGAGGACGCGGGAGCTCCCGAGCACCTGGCGTACGTCATCTACACGTCGGGCTCCACCGGCAGGCCCAAGGGCACGCTGCTGACACACGGGGGCCTCTGCAACACGGCCGTGGCGGTGGGCCGCGCGCACGGCGTCCATCCGGACAGCCGCGTGTTGCAGTTCGCCTCCAGCAGCTTCGACGCGGGCGTGTGCGAGGTCTTCTCCACGCTCCTGGCCGGCGCGTGCCTGGTGCTCGCGCCGAAGGATGCGCTGCTGCCGGGGCCCGCGCTGGAGCGGACGCTGACGGAGCAGGCCATCACCACCGTGACGCTGACGCCGTCGGTGCTCGCGCAGCAGTCGCCGGAGGGGCTCACCCGGCTGGAGACGATCATCTCCGCGGGCGAGGCCTGTCCGCCGGAGGTGGTGCGGCGCTGGTCGCCGGGCCGCCGCTTCATCAACGCGTATGGCCCCACGGAGATCACCGTGTGCGCCACGCTGACGGATCAACCGCTGTCGGCGGACCGCGTGACCATTGGCGGACCGCTGGCCAACGTGCGTGTGTACGTGCTGTCCCCGGCGCTTCAACCGGTGCCGCCGGGCGTTCCTGGCGAGCTGTACGTGGGCGGCGCGGGCGTGGGCCGCGGCTACCTGGGCCACCCGTCGCTCACCGCCGAGCGCTTCATGCCCGACCCCTTCGCCACGGAGCCCGGCGCGCGGATGTACCGCACGGGTGACCGGGCGCGGTGGCTGGAGGCCGGAGCCCTGGAGTTCCTGGGCCGTTCGGACGCGCAGGTGAAGGTGCGCGGCTTCCGCATCGAGCTGGAAGAAGTGGAGGCCGTGCTGGGCGCGCAGGCCGGCGTCCAGGCCGCGGCGGCGACGGTGCGTGAAGAGGCGTCAGGGGTGCGCCGGCTGGTGGGCTACGTGGTGCCCTTCGAGGGCGCGGCGGTCGACGAGGCCTCGCTGCGCGATGGGCTGCGGCGGCGGTTGCCGGAGCACATGGTCCCTTCAGCCTTCGTGGTGCTGGACGCGTTGCCGCTGTCGCCCAACGGCAAGGTGGACCGGAGCGCGCTGCCGGCGCTCGGCGGCCGTCCGACGCGCGAGGAGGCCACCTTCGTGGAGCCCTCCACGCCCGCGGAGCGGCTGCTCGCGTCGCTCTGGCAGCAGATCCTCCGCGTGGAGCGGGTGGGGGCGGACGACAACTTCTTCGAGCTCGGCGGCGACTCCATCATCAGCCTCCAGGTCGTCGCGCAGGCGCGGCGGGCCGGACTGGCGATCACGCCCAAGCAGCTCTTCGAGCACCAGAAGCTGCGGGACCTGGCGGCGGCGGCCACTCTGGATGCCACCCCGGCCGTCGCCGACGCAGGACCGGCGAGCGGGACGGTGCCGCTCACCCCCATCCAGCGCTGGTTCCTGGAGCAGGGGTCGCCCGCGCCGGAGCACTACAACCAGGCGGTGCTCCTGGCGGCTCGCGAGTCGCTGGACGCGGGGCTGGTGGAAGCGGCGCTGCGGGCGCTCTGGCGGCACCACGACGCGCTCCGCCTGCGCTTCACCCGCGCCTGCGATGGATGGTCGCAGCAGTACGGCTCGCCCGACGAAGCGGTGGACTTCCTCGTCCGCGAGGATCTGTCCGGCCTGCCCGAGGAGGCGCGCGAGGCGCGGCTGGAGCAGGTGGCCACGCGCGTCCAGGGCAGCCTCGATCTGGGTTCGGGACCGCTGATGCGGGCGGTGCTCTTCACGATGGGCGCGGGGCAGCCCGCGCGGCTGCTGTGGGTCATCCACCATCTCGTGGTGGACGGCGTGTCCTGGCGCACGCTGCTGGAGGACTTCGAGTCCGCCTACCTGGCGCTGCGCGACGGCCAGGCGCCCGCGCTGCCTCCGCGCACCACGTCCTTCAAGACGTGGGCGGAGCGGTTGGAGTCCTACGCCGCGACGGACGCGGTCGCCGCGGAGGCTGAGGTCTGGGCCGCCCAGGCGCGAGTGCCCGTGGAGCCGCTCCCGCTGGATGGTCCCGGCGGCGAGAACACCGTGGCCTCCGCGCGGACGGTGGCGGTGGAGCTGGACGCGGAGACGACCCGGTTGCTGCTGCGCGAAGCCCCCACGGCGTGGCGTGCGCGCGTGGACGAGCTGCTGCTGTCCGCGGTCGCGCGGGCGTTGGGACAGGTCCTGCGCGTGGGCCGCGTGCGCGTCACGCTGGAGGGACATGGCCGCGACGTCGCGCTCCCCGGCGTGGACGTGTCGCGCACCGTGGGCTGGTTCACCGCGGCGTATCCGGTGGTGCTGGATGTGGCGGGCCGGGGCTCGGAAGGAGACCTGCTGCGCGCCGTGCGTGACTCGGTGCGGACGGTGTCCGGCCGGGGCGCGTCCTACGGCATGCTGCGCCACCTGCGCGGAGACGACGTCTCGCGCGGCCTGGGCGTGCAGCCCGCGCCTCCGGTGGCCTTCAACTACCTGGGCCAGTTCGACGGCCTGGCCGCGGGGCTGACGCTGCTGGAGCCCGCGAGCGGGAGCACAGGCCTGTCGAAGGTCCCCGGCGCGCTCCGCACGGAGGTGCTGTCGGTGGGGGCGCGCGTGTTGAATGAGCGCCTGCGCCTGGAGTGGACCTTCAGCGAGCACCTGCACCAGCGCGCCACGGTCGAGGCGCTGGCTGGCGCGAGCCTGGAGTCGGTGCGGTCCCTGGTGGCGCTGCGCTCCACGCCAGACGCCCTGCGCTACACGCCCGCGGACTTCCCGCTGGCGAACCTGTCCGCGGACATCCTGGAGCGCATCCTGCCGCCCGGTGAGGCCGTGGAGGACGTGTATCCGTTGTCCCCGCTGCAAGAGGGCCTGCTCTTCCACGGCATCCTGGCGCCGGAGTCGGGAGCGTACTTCGAACAGGTGAGCTGTTCGTTCCACGCGCCCCTCAACGTGCAGGCCTTCCACCGCGCGTGGCAGGAGGCGGTGGCGACCGAGCCGGTGCTGCGCACCGCGTTCCGGTGGGAAGGGCTGGAGCGTCCCCGGCAGGTGGTGTTATCCCGGGCCGAGCTGCCCTGGCGGGAGCTGGACTGGCGCGGCCTGTCCCCGGAGGAGCAGGAGGCGCGACTCGTGGCCCTCCGCGCGGAGGACCGGGCACGCGGCCTGGAGCTCACGCACGCGCCGCTGATGCGCATGTCGCTCATCCGCACGGACGCGCGCGTCCATCACCTGGTGTGGAGCTTCCACCACCTGCTGATGGACGGCTGGAGCGTGGGCCTGCTCCTGCGGCGGATCTTCTCCCTCTACGAGGCCTTCGGACAGGGCCGCGCGCTGCCCCGAAGTGAGGGCGCGACCTTCCGCGACTACATCGCGTGGTTGCAGCACCAGGACCTGGGCCGCGCGGAGCGCTACTGGCGTGACGCGCTGGCCGGCCTCACCCAGCCCACGCCCTTGCCGGAGGACCGGGGAGCGGCGCGCGCGAGCGATTCGCGGATGCTGCGGCGGCTGTCCCTGTCGGGCTCCGTGACGTCGGCGCTCCAGGAGTTCGCGCGCCAGCAGCAGGTCACCCTCAACACGCTGGTGCAGGCGGCGTGGGGCCTGATGCTCGGGCGCTGCGCGGGGCTGGAGGACGTCGTCTTCGGCGCGACGGTGTCCGGCCGTCCGCCGGAAATCGAAGGCGTCGAGTCCACGGTGGGCCTGTTGATCAACTCGCTGCCGGTCCGCGTCCGGATGCCGGGAGACGCGGTGCTCGGGCCCTGGCTCCAGGCGTTCCAGCAGCGGCAGGCGGAGCAGCGACAGTACGAGTTCAGTCCGCTGGTGGAGGTGCAGGGCTGGAGCGGGCTGTCGCGCGGGGCGTCGCTCTTCGAAGCGCTGCTCGTGTTCGAGAACTACCCGCTGGACTCGGCCGTGTGGGAGTGGGCGCGGAACCTGGAGGTCCGCGGCTTCGTGGTGAGCGAGTGGACGAACTACCCGCTCACGTGCGTCGTCGTCCCGGGCCGGGAGCTGGAGCTGAAGCTGCTGCACGACGTGGGCCGCTTCGCGCCGGAGTCCGCCGACGCGATGCTGCGCCACCTGGGCACGTTGCTGGAAGCGTTCGTGTCACACGCGGACGCGCGGCTGGATGCGCTGCCCATGCTGTCCGCCATGGAGCGCCAGCAGGTGCTCGCCTGGGGGCAGCCCAAGGCGCCGGCGTTCGGCTCCACGCCGAACGTGCACCAGCGCTTCGAGGCCTGGGCCGCGAAGACGCCGGACGCGGTGGCGGTGACGTACGAGCAGGCGTCGCTGACGTATGGCGAGCTGAACCGGCGGGCGAACCAGCTCGCGCACCACCTGCGCAAGCAGGGCGTGGGGCCGGAAGTCCGCGTGGGCCTGTGCGTGGAGCGCTCGCTGGAGATGCTGGTGGGCCTGCTCGCCATCCTCAAGGCGGGCGGCGCGTACGTCCCGTTGGATCCGTCGTATCCGGCGGAGCGGCTCGCCTTCCTGCTGGAGGACGCGGACGTGCCGCTGCTGCTCACGCAGGCGCGGCTGGTGCCGACGCTGCCCGCGAGCCGACCGGTGTTCCGGCTGGATGCGGACTGGGACCGCGTCGCGGGCGAGCCCACGCAGGATCCGGCCCCTTCGGCGACGCCGGAGAACGGCTGCTACGTCATCTACACCTCGGGTTCGACGGGCAAGCCCAAGGGCATGCAGATCGAGCATGCCCGGGTGACGCGGCTCTTCACCGCCACGGCGCCCTGGTTCTCCTTCGGCTCCGACGAGGTGTGGACGCTCTTCCACTCGTACGCCTTCGACTTCTCCGTCTGGGAGATCTGGGGCGCGCTCATCCACGGGGCGCGGCTGGTCATCGTCCCGTATCTGGTGAGCCGTTCGCCGGAGGCCTTCCGCGCGCTGGTCCACGATGAAGGCGTGACGGTGCTCAACCAGACGCCGTCCGCGTTCCTCCAGTTCGTGCAGGCGGACGCGGCCCGGGCCACGGGCGGCGCGTCGAGCCTGCGGTGGATCATCTTCGGCGGCGAGACGCTGGAGTTCTCCAGCCTCCGGGCCTGGTTCGAGCGGCACGGCGACGCGCGGCCGAAGCTCGTGAACATGTACGGCATCACGGAGACGACGGTCCACGTGACCTTCCGCCCGTTGACGGCCGAGGACGCGGCCGGCGCGCAGCCCAGCAGCGTGGGCGTGCCCATCCCGGACCTCCAGGTGTACGTGCTGGACGCGCGCGGCGAGCTTGCGCCCATGGGTGTCCCGGGCGAGCTGTTCGTGGGCGGTGAAGGCCCCGGCCGGGGCTACCTGAAGCGCCCGGCGCTCACGGCGGAGCGCTTCGTGCCGGATCCGTTCTCCGGACGTCCCGGCGCGCGGCTGTACCGCACGGGTGACCTGGGCCGCTGGCGCTCCACCGGGGAGCTGGATCACCTGGGCCGCATCGACCACCAGGTGAAGCTGCGTGGCTTCCGCATCGAGCTGGGAGAGATTGAAGCCGCGCTGCGTGCCCATCCCAGCGTGCGCGACGCGGTGGTGCTGGTGCGGACGGTGGCCGGCGACGCGCGGCTCGTGGGCTACGTGACAGCCCGCGACGGCGCGCACGTGGACCCGTGGGAGCTGCGCCGCGTGCTGCGCGAGCGGCTGCCCGACTACATGGTGCCGCAGGCGCTGGTACCCCTGGAGGCGTTCCCCCTCACGTCCCACGGCAAGCTGGCGCGTGAAGCCCTGCCGCTGCCGGAGGCGGTGGACACCGAGGAGTCCTCGTCCGCGGACGTGGCGCCGAGGACGCCCACCGAGGAGCTGCTGGCGGACATCTGGGCGTCGGTGCTCGGCGTGGCGCGGGTTGGCCGCGACGACGACTTCTTCGAACTGGGAGGCCACTCGCTGCTGGCGACGCAGGTGGTGTCCCGGTTGCACTCGGTGTTCCCCGTGAAGGTTCCGCTGCGGGAGCTCTTCGAGAACCCGACGGTGGCCGCCTTGGGCCAGTGGCTGGACGCGGCGCTCGGCGCGAAGACGGGAGCCGAGGCCATCGCTCGCATTCCGTCGCGAGTCCGTGGTGAAGGGGAGTCACTGCCGCTGTCGTTCGCGCAGCAGCGGTTGTGGTTCCTGGACCGGCTCACGCCTGGAAGCGCCGCGTACAACATCCAGGCCGCGCTGCGGCTGAAGGGACCGCTGGACGTGGCCGCGCTGGAGCAGGCGTTCACGCACGTCGTCCAGCGGCACGAAGCGCTTCGCACCACCTTCGGATCCGTGGAGGGACGTCCGTTCCAGCGCATCGCGTCTGACGCGTCCTTCGCCCTGCGGCGGGTGGACGTGAGCGGCGGCGAGGACCGCGCGCGGGAGACGGCGCGGGTGGCGACGGAGGAGGCGCAGCGGCCGTTCGACCTGGATGCCGGGCCGCTGATGCGGGCGCTGCTGGTGAAGGAGGGAGAAGGGGAGCACGTGCTGGTGGTGGTGATGCACCACATCGTGTCGGACGGCTGGTCGATGGGCGTGATGGTGCGGGAGGTGGGCAAGGCCTACGAGGCGAAGGCGAAGGGCACCGCGGCGCAGGAGGAGGCGCTGGAGGTGCAGTACGCGGACTGGGCGGCGTGGCAGCGGGAGTGGCTGGAGGGCGGGGCGCTGGAGGAGCAGTTGGGGTGGTGGCGGCAGCGTCTGGCGGGAGCGCCCTCTGCGCTGGAGTTGCCCACCGACAAGCCCCGGCCCGTCGTGCCCTCGACCGAGGGCGCGAGCCTGGACGTGCGGCTGTCGCGGTCGCTGGCGGACGCGGTGAAGGCGTTGGCGAAGCAGGAGGGCGTGACGCCGTTCATGGTGCTGCTGGCGGCATGGCAGGTGGTGCTGGCGAGGCACGCGGGTCAGGACGACGTGAGCGTGGGAACGCCCATCGCGGGGCGGCATCACGCGCAGACAGAGGGGCTGATCGGCTTCTTCGTGAACACGCTGGTGCTGCGCGCGAAGGTGGAGACAGGCGCGACGTTCCGGGAACTCTTGGCGCAGGTGCGGGAGACGACGCTGGGTGCGTACGCGCACCAGGACGTGCCGTTCGAGAAGCTGGTGGAAGCGTTGCAGCCAGCGCGTGATCTCGCGAGGCACCCGCTGTTCCAGGTCCTCTTCACGCTGCAGAACACGCCGGTGACACCGTGGGCGGTGCCGGACCTGTCGGCGGCGCCGTATGCGCTGTCACGACGGGCCTCGAAGTTCGATCTCGCGCTGTCCCTCACGGAGCAGGAGGACGGCTTCGCGGGCTCGGTGGAGTACAGCACGGACCTGTACGAGGAGCGGACGGTCCGTCGGTGGATGGACGGCTTCGAGCGTGTGGTGCGAGCGCTGGTGGAGAAGCCGGAGCGGCGGGTGGGGGACGTGGAGTGGATGGGGG